>NZ_JMQC01000008.1:2852500-3055000 GCF_000746925.1 Bacillus clarus | reverse complement strand
GAAATATAAAAAGTGTAGATGAAATTTAAAATATAGTCCTAACTCCTCAAGTCAAATTACAAGATATAGCGCAAGTAGAAACAAAATAACATTCCGACACCGTGTCACATATAAATGGGGAAGAGGGTACTGGATTAGTCATTATGAAAGAACCAAGTAAAAACGCGGTTGCAATCGGAAGAGAAATCGATAAGAAAATTAAACAGATGAGCAAAGAATATAAAGACACTTTCACAATTAAGTTACTATCCTCCACTCACGAGCAAGTCGAAAATGCTGTTATAAGCATGGGGAAAGAAGTAATTTTAGGGGCAATCGCTGCGACATTTATCATTTTAATCTTTTTACGTAGCGTTCGAACAACGCTTATCGCTGTTGTTAGTATTCCGTTGTCCATTTTACTAACTCTATTTTTACTCGATCAATCTAATGTTACCTTAAACATTTTAACTCTCGGAGGATTAGCTGTTGCTGTCGGGCGACTCGTTGACGATAGCATCGTTGTCATCGAAAACATTTTCCGACGTTTACAAAAGGAACACTTTTCAAAAGACATCATTTTAGACGCTACAAAAGAGGTTTCCATTGCAATTACCTCTTCTACATTAACAACAGTGGCTGTCTTTTTACCTATCGGTCTTGTATCGGGTACAATCGGTAAACTGATGTTACCTATGGTCTTAGCCGTTGTATATTCTATACTTTCTTCACTAGTGGTCGCACTAACCGTTGTTCCACTTATGGCATTTTTATTATTGAAGAAGACAAAGCATCGTAAATAGCAACCTTCAAAAACATATACCGCTACTTTAAAGTGGGCACTTTCACATAAATTTATTATTTTGTTCTCTTCTTTCTTATTATTCGCCGGATCAATCGCCGCTTACATATTATTACCAAAAGCAAATATAAAATCAGAAGACGATACAATGCTTTCTATTAAGATGACTTTTCCAACCATTCCATCATAAAGGCACGGACTATCTAATATAACACTATGCCCTTGTTCCAAATAACTATCTATTAATGCCCATTCAATATCGTACGAAACACCACAAACAGTTGTTGATTCAATCCCTTTCACCGCTAATGATTTTAATAGTACCGACTTCACGATATCATGATCTACAATAACCGCACCTGTTAACTTAGCAATATACTTAGAAACTGTCGATTTACCCGCCCCAGGAAACCCTGACATTTGCAGAAAAAACACATTTTCTCCCCTCTTCATCCTAACATTCAGATACTCAACAAATCTCCTTTCAATTCCTACTAACATCGAAATGGCCGTAAAAAAACTCCCTGTTTTATAAACAGAGAGTTTTTATCTTCAATTTATGCCGCTTTTACCTTCTTCGTCGTTTTACGACTTTTTTTCGTTCCTGTAAAACGCTTATGCAGTACAGATGCTACAAAACGAGAAATGATATTAAAGAGCAATACCATAATGATTAGTACAGCTGCAGATTTCGTTGCAATTAACTTCGCATCTGGAATAATCCCTTCAGAATTCAATTTCCAAATGTGAACGGCTAGCGTTTCGGCTGGTCTGAATGGATTTAATGGATGAGCCGGACTTGAAAAATCTGCTGCAGAATTTAAAATCGGTGATGTTAAACCTGCCGTGTAAATTAATGCCGCAGCTTCACCAAATATACGTCCTGCCGCTAAAATAATACCTGTAATAATTTGTGGTAATGACGACGGGATAATAATACGGACAATTGTTTGCCATTTCGTTGCCCCTAATCCCAGACTCGCCTCTTTTACATTATGAGGAACTTCAGAAATTGCATTTTCACAAACACGTGTTAAACCAGGTAAGTTCAAAATAGTTAAAGCAAGAGCCCCACCCATTACTGTGTATCCCCAGCCTGTCATTGTAACAAATACTAGCAAACCAAATAGTCCAACAACAATAGAAGGTAAAGACGCCATTGTCTCAATACATAAGCGAACAAAACTTAAAAAACGACCTTGTTTTGCATACTCCGCTAAATATATTCCAGCCCCTAATCCAAGAGGAATTGATATAATAAGCGTTATAACAAGCATGTAGAAGGAATTGAATAACTGCGGACCAATCCCACCGCCAGCTCTTGTATTACTTGGTTCTCCGAATAAGAAACTAGGATCCCAAAATCCCCATCCCTTTTGTAAAATTTCGTACACTAAGAAAAAAAGCAAAGCTACAACTAAAGCTGCAACCGCATAAAAGATACCTGTCCAAACTTTATTTACCGTTCTTGCATTCATTATTATCGCTCACCTCTTTGACCAATCGCTCGAATTACTAAAATAAACAGGAATGAAATAACAAGTAAAATCATCGCTAAAGTCCATAGTGCATTGTTCCAAGCAGTTCCATTCAATGTATTCGTCATATCCATTGTCAGAATACCCGTTAGCGTTGCTGTTGGACTATATATTCCTTCCGGTAATTTAATCGTGTTCCCGATTACCATTTGAACTGCCAATGCTTCACCAAAAGCACGCGCTAACCCTAAAACAATCCCTGTTAAAATCCCTTGTTTTGCGGCAGGAACAATAACTCGGCTAATCGCTTGCCATTTCGTCGATCCTAGACCATAAGAAGCTTCCAAGTAATCAAACGGAACAGAGCGTATTGCATCAGAGGCGATACTAGCAATAGTAGGTAAAATCATAATACTTAGTACAATAATACCCGCAATTAAACTAAAGCCCACTCCCCCAAACGAATCACGTAATAGAGGAACTAAGATCGTAACCCCTAATAATCCGTATACAACTGACGGAATACCAACTAATAATTCTAAAACAGGCTTTAATACTTTATTCCCAAACTTCGGCGAAATTAAATTCATAAATATTGCAAGAGCTATAGCAATTGGTGCACTAATAACAACAGCACCTAACGAAACAAGCGTCGAACCTACAATAAAGATTACAGCACCATAGGTTCCTTCGTCAGCATTCGGACTCCATTTTGTCGATGTTAACATCTCAGAAAATGAGATACCACTTTGCGTAAAAGATTGAATTCCTTTTCCACAAATAAAAGCAATAATAGCTAACGTAACAAAAACAATAAAAATACCGCAAAACGTAACGAGTGATCTTCCTATATATTCACTCTTTACGTAATTAATTTGTTTTTTCCCCTTCATCACAGGACAGACCCCACTTCATAGATTGAAATGAACAGGACTGGCCTTGCAGCCAGCCCCATAAAATTTTATTACTTATTTAATTTAGACATTGGGATGTAGCCCATATCTTCTACTTGTTTTTCAAAGTCTTTACCTTTTACATAATCAATGTAAGCTTTTGTCGCTTCTTTCGCCTCTCCTTTAGTTACCATGTACTCATAAGACCAGAATGGGTATTTACCAGAAGAGATGTTTTCAACTTTCGGTTCTGCACCGTCAATTTTTACAGTTTGTAATGCACCTTTTTTATCGCCAACCATGTAAGACATTGCTAAATAGCTGATCGAACCTGGAGTAGAGTTAATCGCTTGCTCTACCGCACCGTTAGAATCTTGTGTTGTACCAGTTCCATCATTAATTTTCGCGTCTTTCATAATCGTTTTTTCAAATGTAGCACGTGTACCAGATGAAGCCGGACGGTTAATTACGTTAATTTTTTCATCTTTTCCGCCCAAATCTTTCCAGTTCGTTACTTTTCCAGTGAAGATATCTTGTACTTGTTGTACTGTTAAATTATCAACTTTTACATCTTTATTTACGACAAGTGCGAACGCAATACCCGCCACCTTGTTATCTACTAATTCTTTTGCTTTTTCAGCATCTTTTATTTTATCTGCAGCCGGAACATCCGAGTTACCAATTTGCACTGCACCAGAAGCTACTTGGTTAATCCCTGTTCCACTACCGCCACCTTGAACTTGAATAGAAACTTTAGAGTTTTTCTCCATGAATTGCTTTCCAGCTTCCTCCGCAAGAGGTTGAAGAGCTGTAGAGCCAGCTGCTGCAATCGTACCTGATAATTCTTGTTTCGCATTATCGCTTCCTTTAGCAGTTTCCTTATTATCCGTACTTTCTGCTTTTCCACATCCAACTAATGCTCCTGCAACAACTAAAGCTGCTAAAGAAAATTTAATACCCTTTTTCATAACCATGTCTTGTACCCCCATTTGGATTATCGCTTTTCACATTCATTTACTTCTTTCGAACACAAATTCATTGTAGGACAATAATATTGTGTTAGTGTTAAGCAATTTTTAAGTTTAAGTAAATAGAGGTAACAGTCATCAAAAGCTAGACATTCCAACCTTTTTCGTAAAAAAAACCAACAAAATCCACATCGAACAAGCATTATTGTAAATTTTATCTTAACAATGTAAATTAAGTGTAAATAGTTCCCTCTGTTTTACCCTCTTTCTTAAAACTACGTTAACAAACTCACTGCATTTTTAAATTTTGAAACTCCTACTTTATTTACATTAAGAAAAATTTCAGTAATATCTTTTAGTACAACTAAATAAATTGGAACAATTCTAAAAATAAATGAATATTTTTAAAGTACTAATTGACACCATCATCCAATGTAGTCTACTATGTTAATAACAAAAAGTTTCCCTAAGGAAACTTTTTAAACTAAAACTAAAAATATAGAGAAGAGGTAACTTTTATGGTATCGGCTAATACCAAACCCCTTTCTGAATTTAAAACAGGGGAGTTTGTACAAATCGAGAAGATACAATTAGAAGGAACTATGAAAAGACGTTTACTAGATTTAGGTTTTATTCCTGGGGCTACAATTAAAGTGTTGCAACGAAGTCCACTTGGAGATCCAATTGCATATCAAGTCAGCAACACAACTATTGCACTCCGTAGTGAAGAAAGCTCCCTTATTTTTGGGGTATTAATTAGGAGATGATTCGAAATGAGTAACCATCGCATCGCGTTAGCTGGTAACCCGAATACTGGGAAAAGTACATTATTTAATACATTAACAGGATTAAAACAACATACAGGAAACTGGACGGGAAAAACTGTATTAAAAGCAGAAGGCGAATATGAACATAACGGAAATATATATACCATAATAGATTTACCCGGAACATATTCACTGTATTCAAACTCTGCTGATGAAGAAGTAGCAAGAGATTATATTATGTTCGAAAAACCAGAAGTAACTGTAGTCGTTATAGATGCCACTGCAATGGAAAGAAATTTAAACTTAGCACTACAAGTTATGGAAATGACTAATGATGTTATCGTATGCATCAACTTAATAGATGAAGCAGAAAAAAAAGGAATCCTTATTGATGAAAAGAAATTAGCAAAATCACTCGGTGTACCTGTCGTCAAAATTTCGGCG
The DNA here is from genome assembly GCF_000746925.1 of Bacillus clarus. Taxonomy (GTDB): domain Bacteria; phylum Bacillota; class Bacilli; order Bacillales; family Bacillaceae_G; genus Bacillus_A; species Bacillus_A clarus. The sequence goes on along the minus strand of NZ_JMQC01000008.1, from coordinate 3,049,669 downwards.
CGAAATCGAGTTGGTATCGGTCATTTGCTAAATATCATTGCTAAAGTAGCTAATAAGAAACTCATCCCTACCCCCATTAAAATTACTTACAATGAAAAGATTGAAAATATGATTCAAGAATTAGAACCACAAATTTACAAAGTATTCGGGGATACGTATCCAGCACGTTGGGTTGCATTACGTATATTAGATGGAGATAAAAACTTCCTAGCTACACTTCAAAAACACCATAAGGAGCCACTTGTAAGGGAGGTCATAATAAATGAAATCTCACTCAGCCAGTAAGGCGCTGCCATTAGATTATATTATTCAACACGCTCAAACACTTACAAAGGAAGAAGACATACGAGATGATATTGTCGGAGATATTTATCGAACTTCTGCGAGCATATGTAAGGCAGCCGTTCAATATACAAATACCGATAAACTGTATCGGTCTGAGAAACTAGATAAAATTTTCACTTCTCCTATTTGGGGATTTCCAATCATGCTCGGTATTTTATCTATTATTTTTTATCTTACAATCGCAGGAGCTAATGTACCATCTGACATGATAGCTGATTTCTTCGGCTGGGCAGAAGGACATTTAACTTCTTGGTTCCAAGCAATGCATGCACCAGAATGGGTACACGGTATTTTAATACTCGGTTTATTCCGCGGTACTGGAGCCGTTATTAGTGTTATGTTACCACCTATGGCTATTTTCTTCCCTATGTTTGCTTTATTAGAAAACTACGGGTACTTACCACGTGTTGCTTTTAACATGGATCGTTTATTCAAACGTTCTGGGGCACACGGAAAACAATCTTTAACGATGGCAATGGGATTTGGCTGTAACGCTGCTGCTATTATGTCGACACGTATTATCGAATCACCGCGTGAGCGTATGCTCGCAATTTTAACAAACAACTTCGTCCCATGTAACGGACGCTGGCCTACATTAATATTAATGGCTTCATTATTTATGGCCGCTGGGTATACAGGTAGTATGCAAACACTTGTTACAGCAGGTGTCGTAGTAGGGATGGTTGTAATTGGTGTTATTGTAACTTTAACCGTTTCTTGGGTTTTATCAAAAACTGCCCTAAAAGGCGTTCCAACTCACTATACGTTAGAGTTACCACCCTACCGTAAGCCAAAAATTTGGAATACAATTGTGCGTTCAACGCTCGATAAATCAATATATGTTTTAAAGCGAGCTGTAATTGTAGCTGCACCTGCCGCTGTCTTAACTTGGATACTCGCTAATATTTTCGTCGGTGACACAAGCTTACTTATGTATTTTGTAAACTTCTTAGACCCATTCGCTAAAATGCTAGGTCTTGACGGTTTCATTCTAGCAGCGTTTATTCTTGGGTTACCAGCTAACGAAATTGTTATTCCGATTTTATTAATGTCTTATTTATCAACTGGTGCTTTAACTGAAATAGATGATTTTAATCAAATTAAAAACTTATTTTTAGAAAATGGTTGGACTTGGTTAACTGCGTTAAACACAATGTTGTTCTCACTTCTTCATTTCCCATGCGGAACAACACTGGTTAACATATATAAAGAAACAAAAAGTACAAAATGGACATTCTTATCGTTTGCAATCCCTACCGTTATCGCCATTATTGTTACATTCCTCTCCACACAATTGGTACATTGGTTAGGGCTTGTATAAAGACAAAGCATACATAGAAGGTATCCCCCTTCAGACTATGCTTTGTTCATCCGAAAAGGAAATCTGAAATTTATTCAGGTTTCCTTTTTTGCGCATTTCCTTTCCATGGTTGTGCCCCATATGTTGTAATTTTTTTATGAATATAATATACTGCTCCTGGCAAAACTGCCATTAGTATTGTGCAACTAATCCCTAACCCAGTAAACACCATGCATCCCCCTTACTTCACTCGCTTCGGTAATGCCGAACCAGAATGTTCAATTATCGGATGAACATGAACATTAATTTCAACATCGCTAAAATAATTTTCGCCTTGATCCCAATTCTTGCTTACCTTTTTCCATTCTTTATAATTATGGCGTTTATACACTTCTCCCAATCCCAATACGTCTACCTTATATTTTTTTTGCACAAGCTTTACCGATTTTTGAATACGTCTTTCCATCTCTTCCGAAATATCTTTCACTATTTTTTTTTCATTCATAACTTGATTTTGATTACTAAAATGCAATTCAGCTATCGTTCCCTCTAATGATAAATGAATATTAAATTTCGGTTTAGTAGTATTTGCAGTATTTACTTTAATTTTGCGACGCAACTTATGAATTTCATATGTAACCAGCTGATTTTTCTTTCGAATTGTAAAAAAACCTCCAATTTTTTTACCTATCAAATAATTAAAACCTAATGTTTGTTCCCCACTTAAACTCCCTACACACTTATTGTCCTTCCCGCGAAATAAAGCCGCTCCTTCCATCTGTACCCCTTGTTTCGTCAATCCTAGAACAGGTAAGGCAAAACTTTGCTTTCCAACCATTTTTTCTTGCACATCTCCAATTCGTGTCGCTTCAATCATTTGTGCATTTTTCGGTGGATGGTCAGCTAACATATCAATATATTTTGCTGGTAAATTTTCAGGTTTCGCACTTTGTTTCAAAATAGCTTCCGCGTTTTTCTTTGAAACGAACAAGCGAATATTCCTTCGCATTTCATGATCACGAATATAAACATCTAATGTGTTTTGTAAAACATACGGTTTTGCAAGCAACTCCTCTGAAAACACCAATACTTGTATATGCGGAAAAAAAAGTGTCCGGCTAATTTTTTTTGCTATAATCCGAATCTGTTCAAAAACACTATCAGCTTTTGCACTAATATTAATGTAATTTTCACCATCCCCATCACCCTGTCCACCCTGTGGAGTTAGCTTACTAGGTAGCACCATTTGGTACGTTCCCTTCATAATCGGATTTGACTGTTTTTCCTTTACAATATCATATGCAGCTCCTACGACAAATCCTCGTTCCTCAATCTCTTCTAGTTCAGAACATGCACTCATAAAACAAAGTAAACTAATAACGGACATCATCTTAAGAAGAGGTTTCACTTTGACCACCTCTTCTTTTTATTTTATATACAATAAAAACTAATAAAGGTGCCAAAACTATACATCCCATATCAACCCATGCTAAATAGGTTCCGTAATTCGACAATGCATCCAAATTCCCTGGTACCATGTTGACCATAAAAATGATGGGAGCACTTACGAAAATAAAAATATGCTTCTTTACTTTCGGAAACATCGCACAAAACAATAAAGCGGCCACATCATAATACATAGCCGTAGTGTTATAAATAGTAATGATCCAAGTTGTAAAAAAGATTGCATCAAATCTTTCTAAAAAGCCTCCTCCAATTTCAATTTCCTTCCCTAATTCAATTGTCGGATATGTTAAACCTTTTGTTGTCATATATGTAAACACACTTATACATGTAATGTAGATTAAAATATAAGACATCACTGTCAACATTACCGCTTTCGCAACTGCCATTGGTGCTTTTTTTTCTGTTCGATTTAACATCACAGCATAAAACAACGCAACTTCAAAACCAATAAATGTAAAAATAGAATTTTTAAGCCCCTTAGCATACTGACTTACGTCCGTTTGGAAAGCAGGTAAAAGACTATCTATCTCCATTAAATTTACATTTAATAAGGACAATAGTAAGATTGCTACTACTACGATAGGTAAAAATAATACATTTAACCTTAACAAAGCTGCTCTAGATCCATTTACTCCATAAATGACAACTAATAGGAAAAAAAAAGACAACAATTGCACAGGTGTATCACTAAACAAGTACGTCTGTGCAATAATTGAAATTGTTCTAGCTTCATACGCTGTCAAAGCTGCAAAAGTTAATACTAAAATGATACTAAAAGTATAAGCCACAGGTTTCGTTAAGTGTGTGCTTGTGTATTGTACAAAATTTTGTTTCGGAAACAAAATAGCAACTCGTGTCACACCCCATCCTAAACATGCGCATATCAATCCACTAACCAACAATATCACCCAACCATCCGAGAACAACGTCTCAGTAGCAATCACTCGTGGCATTGACAATGCACCAGTACCAATAATTGTCGATGTTACCGCAAAACCAAGTTCCCGAGATCCAATTTCTTCATCTCCGTATTCAAATGGTTTCAATTATTTTCGCTCCTTTGGACGTAATGTAGGATCTTTTGTTTGTAAATATTCTGGTCTTTCTTTCAACATTGATTTCGGCAAACGAATAAACTCTTCTTTCCAGTCTTTATAAAACGCTGGCGCTATAGGAGTCGTATACGGCACCCCAACACTCTTCAAGTTCGTAATATGAACCGCGAGCGCAATAAGAGCTAAAATAATCCCATATAAGCCAAAAGCAGTCGCAGCTAATACAAAGACAAAAAGCAAAATTCGAAACGTAATCGTAATGCTATATACAGGAAGTGAAAATGTAGCGATTGCTGTAACAGCAATAATAATAACTAAAAACGGATTTACAATCCCTGCATTTACAGCTGCCTCTCCAATTACAAGACCACCTACAATTCCAATTGTTTGCCCCATCGGTTTCGGAAGTCTAATACCAGCTTCCCGAATTAATTCCATCGTTAATGCCATCATGAATGTCTCTATATAAGCCGGAAATGGTACCCCTTCTCTCGCTCCCGCAATAGAATAAGCTAACTTAGAAGGAATAAGCCCTTGATGGTACGACACAAGCGCTACATACATAGCCGGGAGTAAAACAGCCATAAGACCAGATCCCATACGTAAAATTCTTAATAATGTCCCAATTCCCCAGCGTTCATAATGATCTTCTACAGATTGAAAGATATCAACAAATACTAGTGGCGCGATAAGAGCAAATGGTGAGCCATCTACTAAAATGGTCGCCTTTCCTTTCGCCAATGAAGCCACTATATTATCCGGCCTTTCTGTATTCAAAAATTGCGGAAATGGTGATAAATTATTATCTTGAATCAATTGCTCAATTGTTCCTGTTTCAAAAATAACGTCTGTCACTATTGATTGAAGTCGTCGATCTAGTTCTTCTACAATGTAAGGGTTAATAATATCTTCTATATAGACTAAAGTTACCTCTTTTTGTGATCGCTTCCCCATAATATAGGATTTGAACCTTAACTTTGGATCACGTAAACCACGGCGAATTAACATCTTGTTTACGTTGATATCTTCATTCAACCCAACTCTTGGTCCACGTATTAAATCTTCTGTTACTGGTGGTTCTAAACTTCTTTTTTCCCACGCTCTACTATTAATAACAATCGCTAAAGGAATATCATCAATGCATACAATTGTATCCCCTGCTAAAATCGAATTAATTACATTCGGAAATGTTTTCTCAATATTTACTTCTGCAATAGAAATAAAACGATCCAGCAGAGTTTGAATTGTTGCCGATTGCTGTGGTAATTCTTCATATTGAAGCGGCCGAATAATATACTTAAAAATATTATCTTTATCTGTTAACCCACATAAAAAAATGACAGCACAGCGTGTAGAACTACCAGCAAGCGTAAATTCTCTAATCGTTAAATCATTAGGAGAATCTAATTCTTCCTTGATTTCCTTTATAATTTTAAATAAGTTGGCCTCTAACTTTAACAAACTCCCCACCTAACTTCCTTTTCAACAAGTTTTTAGTTAGATTCCGCTAATACAGGCAAATATATACAAAAAGAGCTATCTCTTTTCAAAGATAGCTCTGACGTATGGATTACTTTTCTACTATTATATGGTCTGTTTTTATGGATACACTTCTCGTCAAACCACTAACTATAAACATCACAACAACATTAATCAACAATGCTACAATACCTACATTTAAATCTTTTATATACTGTGGAAAATTCGGAAACATAGTAGCTATTGTAGAGTTAGACAAGGTAATATACGCCACAACTAACAGTCCAACACCCATCCCAGCAATTGCTCCTTGCTTTGTGACAATTTGACGAGGAAATAGACTACATACAAGCGCTGGAAAGAGCTGTGTTACAATACTATACCCCATTAACAGGAGAGCACCAATTGTCTCTCCTCCTTTAAATGTAAATAACACCGCAACAAGCGTCACTACAGGCACAAATAACTTAGCTATTGGCGCAACTTGTCTATCTGAGACAGATGGTGCAAGCGTTTGATATATATTTTTTGCAAGTAAAGTAGATGCTGCCATAACTAGCATAGATCCTGGTACTAACGCTGTTAACACCCCCGCACTACCAATAATCCCAATAAACCACGGATCAAAGGTTTGAAGAGCGAGGCGGAATAAAGAAAGATCTGCATCTGCCCCTTTTAATCCTGGAACTTGTAAGATGGCAGCAAATCCTGCAAAAAACACAAAAAGTAAAACTAAAGAGTAGAGCGGCATGATCGCCGCATTCTTCCGAAATACTTTTTCACTCTTAGCTGAAAAAGCTGAAGCAAATGTATGAGGCCACATATAAAACCCAAGAGCCGTTAATATAATGGTAGAAACAAACCAAGAAATACTCATTCCTTGCCCCGGCAAAGATAAAAATCCTGGCTTTGCTGCTTCCACAGCTTCAAACATCGGCTGCATTCCTCCGTAATAATGATACGGTAAATATATCCCTAAAAACATAACGATAACTAGTATCATAATATCCTTCAAAGCGGCCGTCCAAGCTGAACCATGTATACCAGAAACCATTACGTATATCGTAATAATAATTGCACCGATCCATACAGCAACTACCGGCGATACTTTCCCATAAGAAACTTCGGAAACAATAATTCCCAATCCTTTTAACTGCAAAACAAGATATGGAATGATAGAAACAACACCAATAATTGAAACAATGATTCCTAATGCCTTACTATTATATTTTTTCGTAAAGAAATCCGGTTGTGAAACAAGACTATGTTCTTTTGCATATTTCCAAACGGGTGGCAATAAAAAATATGATAAAATATAAGCCAATGCACCGTATCCTAAAATGTAAAAAGTAGGGGCTCCTTTACTATACGCCCAACCACTTCCACCTAAAAATGTGAATGTTGTATAAATTTCACCAGCCATCAGAAGAAAGACGAAAATCGTTCCAAACCCTCTCCCCCCAACTGACCATTGTTCTAAATTCATATCCTTTCCATGTTGTGCACGAATCCCTAAAAACAGTGCAAAAAATAAAAATACGATAATGATAAGTAACGCTGTCATTTTGCATCCCCCTTATTAGCAGGATCAAACAAGTACACAAATCCCATACAAAGAGAGGTAATTAATACCGATAATAAAACCCAAAACAGTAAAAAGGGCATTCCCAATACGTAAGGAGTAACTGAATTCGTAAATATTGGTCCAACTACTAAACAAAGAACTGGAATAAGTGCTAGCATATGTATTTTCTTCATCTCATTCTCCTTCATTCATAAAATTCATCACGGATGAAACAAAAATCTCTACTCCAATCGGCAATGCATCTTCATCGATTGTAAAACGAGGATGATGATGTGGATATATAATCCCCTTCTCTTCATTTCTAGCTCCAATAAAAAAGAATGTTCCCGGTGCTTCTTGTAAAAACGCTGAAAAATCTTCTCCAGCCATCGTTGGTTGCAAGCGAACTACCCGTTCTCTTCCATAAAGTTGCAACGCTGTATTTTCAATGAGCTTCGTAACTTGATCATCATTCACAACTGGGCGATATCCGTATTCATATGAAAATGTATAGTTCGCACCATACGATTCTGTAATATGTTTAACCAACCGTTCAATTTTTGCAGCGGTTTCTCCCCGCAACTCATGTCTTAAACTCCTTACAGTTCCTTCTATTTCCGCTTGTTCTGGAATTACATTATGAGTTGTCCCAGCATGGAATTGTGTAACCGATAAAACGAGGGAGTCTAACGGATTCGTAAGACGAGATACAATTTGTTGAAGTTGCGAGACTACTTGTGTACCGATTGCAATACTATCGATCGTCTCGTGCGGAATCCCTGCATGCCCGCCTTTTCCTTCGATTATAATTTTAAAAACATCTGGTGCAGCCATCGCGGGACCATAAATAACACCAATCTTTCCGACTTCTAATGATGCCCAAAGATGCGCTCCAATAATACAGTCGACACCCTCCATCACTCCTGCCGACACCATCTCCTGTGCACCACCCGGAAAATTTTCTTCAGCATGTTGAAATAGAAAACGAATTTCTCCTTTAATTTTATCTCTACACTCTACCAATTTATGTACCGTACCAAGTAGTATAGCAATGTGGCCATCATGCCCACACGCATGCATTACACCTGGATAAATAGAATTAAATTCAAATTGATTTTCTTCATGTATTGGGAGAGCATCCATATCTGCACGAACAGCAATCGTTTTACCAGGCTGTTTTCCAATCAACTTTGCCATTACGCTATATTTAGTCGGCCTTGAAACTTCTAAATGAGGGATTTTTCGAAGCATATCGAATATAAATTGAGATGTTTTTTCCTCTTGAAATGACAACTCTGGGTACTTATGGAAATATCTTCTCCACTCAACTAACTGATTTTTTGACAGAATAAGTTCCTTCGCAACATCCATTTCTCTTCTCTCCTTCTTCACCAAGTTAAATGTTATTATAACGTGAATTCACAATTATTTAAACAATATTCCGAATATTCAATCCATACAAAATTACATACATATCACAAAAACAAAAACATCATCCTAATTGGATGATGTTTTATTTTTATAAAATAGTAATCGCTTGTTTACCCATTTGATCCCACGCTGTTTCGAATTGAGTACGAGGAACAGCTTTACGTGGATTATTTGCAAGTGGATCATTGACATACACAAAGTTCTGATCATATCCAATTACTACTGCACTATGTTCATAATATGTAATTTTCACTTCCCCAGAACTCGTATTCCATGTTTCGAAGTTATCTTCATCCAGTGGCTTAAATGTCGTATTAGCAATTACCCATACAGGTGATCCGGAACTAATCACTTTATATAAATCTTCCACATCTCTACCTGTTAAATTCATTACTTTTTCAGGAACATATTTTTCAGCCAATTTAAAAATCGGTTGATGATATACACCGTATCCTGGCTCTGATTTCGTATAAATATTTCCTACAAACCCTTCATACGGATTTCCGCGCAAACCTTTTTCTTCAAATGGAACACGATGAATTTCACTAGCAAGTTGCATTTTATCTACTTGTACGCCATTATGCTGCAATAGCATTGCTAAACTTGTCACTTCGCATCCTCTCGGTAATTCCGGCAATTGCTTTATAAATGGAACATTCTCAACCATAGCTGTTTCCTTCATCTCATATAAAAAATCTAATCGTAACTCTTGCACCTTTTGCATAATTTTGTTCTTACCTATTAAAAAGACAGCAAAAAGTATGATGCCGACAATAAACATATATTTAAGTTTTTTCATCACAAACCAAACTCCATTACATCATTATTTTGTTCATTATGTAAACACAACTCTTATTATTGTACCTCTCTTCTTACTAGTTTACTAGAAAGATTCTATGAATTATTATCATTTAGTATGTTTTAAAATTCTAATTTTTTGCAATAAAAAGAAAAACAAATATACTTATTCAGAATATTTTGTTAGAATTAAAAATGTTTACATGGTGAAGGAATTATAATTCCTTCACCATGTAAACAAACATTCTAGAGGGCTTAATCATGGTTAACTTTTCTTTTACATACTCCATTTTCTCATAACAAAATAAATCGAGTATGCTTTTTATCCCCCACTAACCATTAAAACTCCAGAATGAATACGAGCCAGTACATACAAAAAATACGGGGTGAGGGGTACATGAATCAAAAAACAGAACAAACAGGTTTAAAACGGACAATGAAAAGCAGACACCTGTTCATGATTGCACTTGGGGGCGTCATTGGAACAGGATTATTTATGGGATCAGGGCAAATCGTTCATAACGCAGGACCAGGAGGAGCTATCCTTGCATTTTTAGTCGGTGGTTTCGTTATGTACTTAACAATGTTATGTCTCGGTGAATTATCCGTCGCTATGCCAGAAGCAGGCTCATTTCAAAGTTATGCAAGTAAATTTATTTCACCTGGTTTTGGATTTGTCGTTGGTTGGATGTATTGGCTAAATTGGGCTGTTACAGTAGGAGTAGAACTAACAACAGTTAGTATTTTAATGAAGCGCTGGTTCCCAGACGTTTCCTCATGGATTTGGTGCGTTACATTTGCGGCAGCACTCTTTTTTGTAAACGCTTTATCAGCGAAAGCATATGCGGAAGCTGAATTTTGGTTCGCTAGCGTAAAAGTTGCAACGATTGTTATCTTTATTATACTTGGGGGCGCTGTTATGTTCGGCTTCTTAGATTTTAATGGAAAGCCAGCACCAATGCTTCACAATTTCACTGAGAATGGTGGTTTATTCCCAAACGGTGCACTAGCAGTTCTGCTTACAATGATTACAGTTAATTACTCATTCCAAGGAACAGAACTAATCGGAATTGCTTCAGGAGAAAGTGAAAATCCTGAAAAAACAATTCCAAAAGCAATAAAAAATACAATTTGGCGTACGTTATTCTTTTTCGTCTTAGCAATCTCAGTCGTTGTGGGACTACTCCCATGGCAAGAAGCTAACCTTGTAGAAAGTCCATTTGTACTTGTATTTGATGTAGTCGGTATTCCATATGCAGCAGATATTATGAACTTTGTTATTATTACAGCTGTATTATCCGTAGCAAATTCTGGATTATATGCAAATTCACGTATGCTTTGGGCAATGGCTCAACAAGGCATGGCAAGTCCAGCATTTACTAAACTAACGAAAAAAGGTGTACCACTCAATGCTTTAATTTTCAGCCTTATCTTTGCAAGCCTTTCTTTATTAACAAGTGTCTTTGCAGCAGATACTGTCTTTTTAATATTAACATCAATCGCAGCGATGGCGGCTGTTGTCGTTTGGATGTCGATCGCAGCTTCACAGTTTTTCTTTCGAAGAACTTTCATAAAAAACGGTGGCAATATAAATGATTTGAAATATCGTACACCACTGTATCCAATCGTTCCAATTGTGGCTTTCTCTTTAAATTTCATTACATTTGTTAGTTTGGCGTTTATTCCTGATCAAAGAATCGCCCTTTACTGCGGGATTCCATTTATGATCATTTGCTACATTTTATACCAAGTGAAATATAAAAAAGTTGTCACATTTGAACAGCAACCAAATATGACCCGATAAATAAACTAAATATATAAAATATTCAGCTATCTTTCTTATGATAAGATAGTTTTTTTCTATTTATTGGATATGTTGGTATAACTTTATTTATCTTAAAATTTTCACAATCACGTTTTCCTCTGGAAAATAGTTTACAATGTTATCAAGTTACAAATGATATTCACCTTAAAAAGTGTGCATTTGTGTCTATTTTTTAACAATATGACAAAAACTATTGCCTTCTATAAATTAATAGGTTTATATTGTTTTATTGGCATAGTTTCAATCCAAGGAGAAAGGAGATTTTCAATCGTGCAACTAAAGAAAGCGTTTTGGAAGTTGGCTTCACTTCTTCCGTTATCATTACTTCTGTTCCTCGGTGGCTGTGAGAAAAAACTTGCAGTATTAAATCCGCAAGGACCTGTTGCAAAAGCGCAATATGATTTAATTGTTTGGTCATTCGTGCTTATGTTATTAATTATCGCAATTGTATTCATCTTGTTTACAGTCATCTTGATTCGTTATCGTGAAAAACCAGAAAACATGGACTATGAGCCACCTGATCAACACGGTAACACATTATTAGAAATTATTTGGACACTTTTCCCTGTTATTATCGTTATCGCATTATCGATTCCAACAGTAAAAGCAACGTATGCTTCTGAGCAAGTACCAGAAGCGTCCAAAGATATTAAGCCAGTTGAGATTTATGTTACATCTGCAAACTGGAAATGGTTATTCAGTTACCCAGAGGAAAAAATTGAAACCGTTAACTATTTGAACGTGCCAGCTGGTGTACCAATTCAATTTAAACTGACTTCTGTAGGCCCAATGAATGCTTTCTGGGTTCCAGAGCTTGGTGGTATGAAGTACACAATGGATGGCATGATCATGGATTTATATTTACAAGCTGACAAACCAGGTTCTTACCTAGGTCGTAGCTCTAACTTCTCAGGTGAAGGGTTTACTCACATGGAATTTGAGCTTGAAGCAAAAACAAAAGAAAAGTATGACAAGTGGGTAAAAGAAGTTCAAGAAACTGCCCCTAAATTAACAGAAGCAAAATACAATGACATTATTAAACCTGGTGTAGTAGGGCGTATGACATTCTCTAGTCACCACTTAAGTTATGTAGATCCAAAATCACTTGAATATTGTGATTACAACTACTACAAAAACAAAAAATAATAGCTATAATTCCAACAGATTGGAGTGAACACAGTGAAGCTTGATGAATTTTTTGTCACAGGTGATCCGATTATTTATGGAGCAGACGCATCTATCGTTCTTGTGACATTAGCAATCATTTTCGTACTGACAAAGTATAAAAAATGGAAATGGCTTTGGGATGAATGGTTAACAACTGTTGACCATAAAAAAATCGGTATAATGTATATTATATCGGCAGTTCTAATGTTATTCCGTGGTGGTATGGACGGTTTAATGATCCGTGCCCAATTAACATTCCCAGATACAACTTATTTAAACGCTGAACACTATAACGGAATCTTTACAACACATGGTACAGTAATGATTCTTTTCATGGCAATGCCATTCGTTATGGGATTAATGAACGTCGTTGTACCATTACAAATTGGTGCTCGTGACGTTGCATATCCGTTCTTAAATGCTTTAAGTTTCTGGTTATTCTTTATCGGAGCAATGTTATTCAACATCGCTTTCGTAATCGGTGGTTCTCCAGACGCTGGGTGGACATCTTACTTCCCAATGGCGGGTACAGAGTTTACTCCTGGTGTAGGGAATAACTTCTACGCAATTGCTTTACAGATTTCAGGTCTCGGTACGCTAATGACAGGTATTAACTTCCTTGTTACGATTTTAAAAATGCGTACACCTGGTATGACATTAATGAGAATGCCAATGTTTACTTGGTCAATCTTAATTACAACAATTATTATCATTTTCGCTTTCCCAGTATTAACAGTTGCTCTTGCATTAATGACATTTGACCGTCTATTCGATGCTCACTTCTTTACGATGGCGAGCGGCGGTATGCCAATGCTCTGGGCCAACCTGTTCTGGGTATGGGGTCACCCTGAAGTATATATCGTTATTTTACCGGCATTCGGTATTTTCTCTGAAATCATTAGTACATTCTCACGTAAACGTCTATTCGGTTACAGTGCGATGGTTTACTCAATGATCGCAATTTCTTTACTAAGTTTCGTCGTATGGCTTCACCACTTCTTCACAATGGGTGCAGGTCCAGCGGTTAACTCATTCTTCTCGATCTCGACAATGGCGATTTCGATTCCAACCGGTGTTAAGATCTTTAACTGGTTGTTTACACTGTATAAAGGACGTATTCGTTTTACAGTTCCAATGCTTTGGTCATTGGCATTTATTCCAAACTTCGTAATCGGTGGGGTTACAGGGGTTATGCTTGGAATGGCAGCAGCTGATTATCAATACCATAACAGCTACTTCCTAATTGCCCACTTCCATTACGTATTAATTGCAGGTACAGTATTCGCTATGCTTGCTGGATTCACATTCTGGTATCCAAAAATGACAGGTCATATGTTAAACGAACGCCTAGGAAAATGGACATTCTGGATCTTTATGAGCGGATTTAACATCTGTTTCTTCCCAATGTACTTCTTAGGTTTAGATGGTATGACTCGTCGTATGTACACTTACTCTGAAAGCCTTGGATGGGGCTGGCTAAACCAAATCGCATCTGTCGGTGCGGTAATGATGGGTATTGGCTTCCTACTCCTTTGCTACAACGTAGTTTGGAGTGCTCGCCACGGCGAACGCGACGTTACTGGAGATCCATGGGATGGCCGTACTCTTGAATGGGCAACTCAATCTCCTGTACAACATTACAACTTCGCAAAACTTCCTGAAATTAAAGAAGCTGATGCTTTCTGGTTCATGAAAAAACGCGGAGAAACAGTTACACCAAAAGCTGATGAATTAAAACCAATTCACATGCCAAGTAACTCTGGTGTGGCAATTATTATGTCTAGCTTTATCGGCCTTGCTGGTTTTGCGTTAGTATTTAGCTGGTTCTGGTTAGCAATTATTGGCGGTATCGGTATGCTAGCTTGTATGATCTACCGTTCATTTGATTATGACGATGGTTACTACGTAAGCGTTGAAGAAATTAAAAAGACAGAACATGTAGCATGAGAGGTGAAATGAAATGGCGGCTTTAGATAAAAGCTTACCTTTAGAATATCAATCTGAACAAAGCAGATTGAATATCCTAGGATTCTGGATTTTTCTTGGGGCTGAAATTATGCTGTTCGCAACACTTTTCGCCTCTTATCTAGTACTTGCTGGTCGTACGGCAGATGGTCCAACACCAGCACAATTATTTGAAGTTAAAACACTTTTAATTCAAACACTGCTACTTCTAACAAGTAGTTTTACATGTGGGATCGCAATTCATGAAATGCGTAAACACAATCAAAAAGGAATGTTAGCTTGGTTTATCCTAACTTTACTTTTAGGTGCAGGCTTCCTATTCTTTGAAATTGAAGAATTCATTATGTACGTTGGGGAAGGCGCAACGATTCAAACAAGTGCATTCTTATCTGGATTCTTCGTTCTTCTTGGAACTCACGGTGCCCACGTAACAGGTGGTATCATCTGGGCAACTTGTGTTATTATCCAAATTTTAAAACGAGGTTTAACACCAGTTACAGCTCGTAAAGTATTTATTATCAGCTTATACTGGCATTTCCTTGATCTTGTTTGGGTCTTTATTTACACACTAGTTTACTTGAACGGGATGGTGGCGTAATAATGGGACAAAACAATACTCAAGCAAATGGAAACGCGCATAGCGGGTTTCCATGGTCACACGTTTTCGGATTCATTTTATCGCTTGCACTAACGTTTCTTGCTTTATATGTTGCTCTTTACACTGACCTGCCACTTTCAACGATATTAACAACTATTATCGTAATGGCAGTTGCGCAAGCTTTATTACAATTAGTTATGTTCATGCACTTAAAAGAAGGAGAAGGAAGAATTCAAATTCTTACAATGATATACAGTTTCTTCGTTGCAATTGCAACAGTTGGTCTTACTGTATGGATTTTCTTCTCAATGTAATTTGCATGAAAAAGACTGCTGAGATTCCTCAGCAGTCTTTTTTTTATTATCTCCCCGCCTCCTATTGCATCCACATTACGGAATGAACAACAGAATCATGAAAAATATACTTATTATGACAAATGTTAAGAAAACTCTTTCTTTATGGAATCGAATTCACACGCGTTGCTTTTCTTCCTATAATATGGCTAAATAAGTACTATATTATTTGAAGGGAGAGAACGCAATGGAACATCATTCTTCTGTTCTATCACTTATGGTTGTTGTCGCAATCGCGTTTTTCATTCCCCTTTTGTTACAACGCTTTAAATTAAAAGCACTTCCTGTCGTTGTCGCAGAAATTATAGCAGGAATTTTTGTAGGAAAAAGTGGATTTAACATTATTGAGCCAGATATGTGGCTTCAAGTCTTATCAACACTAGGGTTTATCTTCCTAATGTTCTTAAGTGGTTTAGAAATTGACTTTTCGATCTTTACACAAAAAGGGAAAAAGAATACGACAAACGAACCAAACACATTCCAAGCAGCAAGCATTATCTTCTTATTTATTTTCATCTTATCTTATGCCCTATCATTACTATTCGTATGGCTAGGCTTTGTAGACAATGCGCTGTTTATGACTTTAATTATTTCAACTATTTCTTTAGGTGTTGTCGTACCAACATTAAAAGAAAATAACTTAGGAAAAACAGCCATCGGACAAATCATTTTATTAGTCGCTGTTATCGCAGACTTAGTTACAATGATTTTATTAGCTGTATTCGTCGGATTAAATTCTGAAAGCGGCCAAAGCATGTGGCTTCTTCTTCTTCTATTCGGTGCAGGTATTGTAATTTACTTTATCGCAAGACGCTTTAAAAATATTCCATACCTAGAAAACTTAAAAGCCGGTAGTGTACAAATTGACACCCGGGCTGTTTTTGCACTCATCTTAATTTTAGTTGGATTATCTGAATCTGTTGGTGCAGAAAACATTTTAGGAGCCTTCTTAGCAGGTGTACTCGTATCCTTATTATCACCAAATGAAGACATGGTTGAAAAACTTGATTCTATTGGATATGGTTTCTTCATCCCCATTTTCTTCGTAATGGTTGGCGTAAATTTAGAAGTATGGTCTATTTTTAAAGAGCCTTCTAGTATGTTAATGATCCCAATTTTAATCGTTGGACTCTTCATTTCAAAACTATTACCATCACTTGTATTAAGAAAATGGTACCCACGTAATATCGTCTTAGGAAGTGCTATTTTATTAACATCGACACTTTCTTTAGTTATTGCAGCCGCACAAATTGGTGAAAAGCTAAATATTATTAGTCCCAGTTTATCTGCCTCACTTATTTTAAGCGCAGTTATTACATGTATTTTTGCACCTATACTATTTAAAAAGATGTTTCCAAAGGTTGAAACACCGAAACCGAAAGTTTCTATTATTGGTGCAAGTCGAATTACCCTTCCGTTATCACTTGATTTAAAACGTGAAGATTATGATGTAACACTATATATGATATGCCAAAATAAAATAAACGCGGAAGAAGTGAAATCTCATGACTTCCCAATCGTGAAATTAGATGAAATCACTATCCAAACTTTAACAGAGCAAAAAGCTTTTGAGGCGGATCGTGTCGTTGTTGCAACAAGTGATGATGCACAAAACTTATTATTAGCAGAACACGCAAAAGAATTAGGTGTTGAACATGTCATCGCAAGTGTAGAAGATCCACTTCTACAAGAAAAAGCAACGCAAGAACATATCGCTGTATTCTCAACAATTAACTCTACACGTATTTTATTACGTGCACTTATTGATAAACCAAGTCTCGTTCGCTTAATCACAACTGCCAATGAAACAGTCCGCGAAGTAGAACTGCGTAGCAATAAGTATAACGGTTTACCACTTCGTCGCCTACCATTTTTAGGTGATGTACTTGTTATTCAAATTTACCGTGGTAACAAAGCATTAATACCACACGGTGATACGAAGTTACAACATGAGGATATCCTTCTTGTAACAGGCTCAAAAGAGCATATCGATACAATGAAAAACATATTAGAATGATAAAAATGCCCTTCTCTTCAATGAGTAGGGCATTTTTTACATCATATGTTTTTTTCTAATTTTCTTATTTTTTATGGTAAAATGTTACTATCATACATTATGGGGATGAATCACATTATGTCTATTTCAACTTTAGCTCTTTTATTATTAGGAGAAATACTCGTCGCCATTATTCTCATTGGTATCAGCATTGAAATTTGCAGTTATGGGTGGAAGAAGTCCAATGGAATTAAATATTGTTGTCTTGTATTCTCACTACTTCTCGGTGCATCTAGCATAATCGGCCTTTGCGTTGCACCAGCATACTTCTTTTTACAACTTGTAGAAAAAGGATTATGAGAAAGGATGATTATATGATTACAGTTAAACAAATTGATGCATCGGAAACATACTTACTACGTCAAACAGTTTTGCGTCCAAATCAAACACTAGAAGACTGTAAATATCTTTCCGATAACGAAAAGGACACCTTCCATTTAGGTGCATTTTCACACGACAAACTTATTAGTATCGCTTCCTTCTCTAAAGAAATACATCCTGACTTACAAACTGGTATCCACTATCGCCTACGTGGAATGGCAACAGCACCTGACTTCCGAAAACAGCATGCTGGCAGCTCCTTAATCCGTAAAGCTGAACAAACCTTACAAGAACGCGAGGCAAACGTCCTATGGTGTAATGCCCGGATTACCGTAGCAGATTATTACAAACGATTAGGCTTCCATGAGCATGGTGAAATATTTGAGATTGATCTAATTGGACTACATAAAGTAATGTATAAAGAAATATAAGAAAAGCTTTCTGTGACCGGCGGAAAGCTTTTCTTATATTTCATCTTCATCTCTTATTCTTTTCATATATTTTTATGCAAATAATAATGGGAGTAAAAAACAAACAAATAAAATGAGTCCCGTTATACTAATTTCTTTCATAGAAATGTTTGGTGTTACAATTATACAAACACCTAAAATTCCAATAATAAATACAACTGGTATTAATAATAATTTAACAAAATAGCTACGTTTGACTCCCCCTGTCTGTTCATACACCTCTACCGAATGCTTCAAATTTAGAAAGTTTATAACTACTAGCCCGCCGATAAATAACATTATTAAATCAGAGACTCCTTCATACCCTGCTCCCTGCACGACGTAACGATAAAAAACAATCCCTAATATCATAATATTTTAAAGGATGAAAGCTGTTCTAATATGTTTTAACCCTTCAATCATTAGCCGTTCGTCTTTCACAATTCTTATTCGATCACCCCTTGTCCTCCCAAAACAAATCATTCAACGTTTGATCTACCGCGTAACAAATTTTCAAACATAAGTCTAAAGATGGGTTATACTTCCCCTTCTCAATTAAACTAATTGTTTGCCTTGTAACGCCTACTTTTTCTGCTAATTGTTGTTGTGTTAAACCTAACTGCACACGTGCAACTTTTATTTTACTTACAGCCAATTCATGTGCCTCCTTCCCTTTCACCGTAATATATATATTCTATTTAGCAATTTATATTTTACTCAAGTGATTTAAAATTCACTTTATTATACACAAAAAAGGTGCTTCCCATAAGAAGCATCCTTTCTTATCTCTATATTATAAGAACAAATGACATCCAAATAAAATTGTAAATAGATATAGCAACGGATGTACTTCCATCCCTTTCCCCTTCACAATTTTTAAGATCGGATACACTAAAAAGCCAATTGCAATCCCATTTGCAATACTAGATGTTAACGGAATACCTACGAAAATTAAAAATGCTGGTAATGCATCTTCAAATTCATTCCAATTAATATCGCGGATGCTTTGTGCCATTAGGCTCCCAACTATAATTAACGAAGGAGCTGTAATTGCTGCCACACTTGATAAGGACGCGATAACAGGGCTGAAAAACGCTGTTATAATCGTTAAACCGACTACTACAATACCTGTTAAACCAGTCTTACCACCTGCTGCAATTCCAGCCGATGATTCAATTGTAGCTGCTGTAGGACTCGTCCCAAAGACAGCTCCTGTCGTTCCACCAATTGCATCAGCAATGAACGCTTTACCAAAACGTTTTTCAGTGTTGTCCGTATTTAAACCCGCTTGTTTAATTAATCCTAGCAATGCACCTGTTGTATCAAATAAAAGTACCAGTAAAAATGAAAAAACAACGCCGTATAGTCCATATTCCATTACATCAGAAAATGCATGAATTGGATTGGAAATAATCATTCCTTCTGGTAAGTGAGGAATCGCTGTAATTTTATTCTCAAACTTTAATTGCCCTGTAAAGAAAGCAATAATACCTGTTACAATCATGCTAATAAACAGTGCACCACTTACGCGTAATGCCATTAACACTGCCGCTAAAACTAAACCAACTAATGTTAAAATAACAACCGGTGAATGGAAATCTCCAATTGTAACTAAATTAGATGGATGATCAACAATGATTCCTGAAAGACGCAATCCTATAAAAGCAATAAAAAGTCCAATTCCACCTGCAATTGCATGCTTTAAACTATCCGGAATTGCAACAATAAGCTTTTGCCTAAACGAAGTAAAAGATAATAAAAGAAAAATAATACCTGTTACAAATACCGCTGAAAAAGCAATTACATACGTAATACCTTCCGCGTTTTGCACAACAGAATAAGCAAAATATGCATTCATTCCCATCGCCGGAGCAATAACAATTGGATAGTTGGCTAAAAATGCCATACATAGTGTTCCGACAACTGTCGCAATAATAGTTGCCGTAAATGCTTGATCAAATGGTACACCTGCATCAGCTAATATTTTCGGATTGATGACAAGGATATACGCAAATGTAAAAAAAGTTGTGATGCCAGCTAAAACCTCTTGCTTCACAGAAGTATTATACTTTTGTAATTGAAACATACTTATGTACCCTTCCTACAACTGAATTATTATCACACATTCTTTTCTTACTATTATGCGAGAAAATGTAGTACTTAATCTTAACAATCAATAAAAAGAAGCGTCAATATATTCACTAATAGTTCGAATTTTAAGTTTAATTCTGACGAATACAGATATAGTACAGCATAATTCGATTATTTTTGTAGCATAACAGAAATAAATGTTTTATAATTTGAAATAGTTAAATATTTAGCAAACGTATTCAAATATTGCTCACGCTACAAGGAGGCTTCTTATGCAGAACACAAACAAATCAGGGACTTTAAACAGGGGTTTAAAGCAACGACACATTACGTTAATGTCTCTCGGTTCAGCTATTGGCGTTGGATTATTTTTAGGATCAGCTTCTGCTATTAAATTAGCTGGCCCTTCCATCTTACTAGCATATATGATTGCTGGACTCGTTATTTTTTTCATTATGCGAGCTCTTGGAGAAATGGCAATTGAACAACCCGTTGCTGGTTCTTTTAGTAAATACGCATATGATTATATTGGACCACTAGCTGGTTATATTACTGGCTGGAACTATTGGTTTTTATGGGTTGTTACTTGTATGGCCGAAATTACTGCAGCTGGAATTTATATGGAGTTTTGGTTCCCAGAGATCCCACGCTGGATTTGGGCACTAGCGGCTCTCGTATTAATGAGTGCTTTTAACTTCTTATCTGTAAAAGTGTTTGGAGAACTAGAATTTTGGTTTGCTCTCATTAAAATTGTCACAATTATCAGTATGATAGTTATTGGGACAGGCATTATTTTATTCGGATTCGGAAATGACGGTATTGCAACTGGTATTTCTAACCTTTGGTCACATGGCGGCTGGTTCCCAAATGGTGTTTCTGGATTATTACTTTCCCTACAAATGGTGTTATTTGCTTATCTAGGTGTCGAACTCATCGGTGTCACAGCTGGCGAAGCGCAAAATCCAAAGAAGACACTCGCAAAAGCAATTGATAACGTATTTTGGAGAATTTTACTGTTTTACGTTGGAGCTTTATTCGTTATGATGGCGATTTATCCTTGGAACGAACTTGGTGAGAAAGGAAGTCCTTTCGTATTAACTTTCCAACAGATCGGGATCGCAAAAGCAGCAGGAATTATTAACTTTGTCGTCTTAACAGCAGCTCTTTCTTCTTGTAATGGCGGTCTATTTAGTACAGGCCGTATGTTATTTACATTAGCGCAGCAAAAGAAAGCACCTGAAAAGTTTGGTCGTTTAAACAAAAATGGTATTCCAAGTAACGGGATTATAGCAACTTCTATCGTCCTACTCGTTGGTGTTATATTAAACTATCTCGTTCCTGCGAAAGTATTTACATGGCTTACTAGTATTTCAACGTTCGGAGCAATTTGGACTTGGGGCATTATATTAGTCTCTCAAATTCAATTTCGTAAAGGATTACCAACTGAGCAAACAGAAAAACTAACGTATAAAATGCCTTTACATCCATTAAGCTCTTATTTCTCACTTGGCTTCCTTGCACTTGTGCTAGGTATTATGGCCTATTCAGAAGATACACGAATCGCATTAATCGTTGGCCCAATTTGGCTTATCGCCTTAGTCGTCGTGTATTACATGAAAGGGTTTCATAAGATAGATGAAACAACTAATTCTAAAATTAGTTAAATACGCAATCCCTTCCTTATTGATTGGAAGGGATTTTTTATTGTCTATACAAATATTTCTCAACAAAATTCATGTTATTTTTACAAATTTTTAATATATTTTATGTTTTTTGTCTTTATTTTTACAGAAAAATAAATTACATTATTAAAGCACATATATTTATTATTAGGGGGATTCTTCTATGAAGAATAAAAAATGGCTTACATTTTCTTTAGCAACAGCAATTACAATCAGTTTAGGAAGCGCTTATGCTCCATCTACCTATGCGGAAAGCTCTGTAGATCCAGCTCCTGAAATTGCAGCAAAAATTGTGAACCAAAACAATGGGAAGAAAGTACTATTTGATAATACTCACGGTCAAACGGCGGGGACAGCTGACTGGGTTATTGATGGAGGTTTTTCTGATTTCGGAAATGGTATTGCTCAAAATGGATATTTCGTAAAAGAGCTTCGTAAATCAACACCTATTACATATGAAGATTTAAAAAACTACAATGTGTTTATCGTCCCAGAAGCAAATATTCCTTATAAAAAGTCTGAGCAAGATGCAATGTTACAATATGTAAAAAATGGCGGTAGCATCTTCTTTATTGCGGATCATTATAACGCAGATCGCAATAAAAATCGTTGGGACTCTTCAGAAGTGTTCAATGGATATAGACGCGGTGCATGGGATAATCCAGCAAAGGGAATGTCTGGTGAAGAAGCAAACTCGGTGGCTATGCAAGGAGTAGAAAGTTCCGATTGGTTATCACAAAATTTCGGTATTCGATTCCGCTATAATGCATTGGGTGATGTTTCTGCCAAAAATATTGTATCACCTGAGCAATCATTCGGAATTACAAATGGTGTTTCATCTGTAGCAATGCACGCAGGTTCTACTCTTGCTATCACAAATCCTAAACTAGCAAAAGGACTCGTATACCTTCCAGAAAACCCATCGAAATGGAATAACGCTGTTGATAGCGGCGTTTATAACGGTGGTGGGGTTGCAGAAGGTCCTTACGCTGCTATTGCAAAAGTTGGTCTTGGAAAAGCAGCCTTTATTGGGGATTCTTCTCCTGTTGAAGATGCATCTCCAAAATATGTTCGTGAAGATTCAGGTCAATCAAAGAAAACATATGATGGATACCAAGAAGAAAACGATGCTGTTTTACTAGAAAACATCGTAAATTGGTTAGCTAAACAAGAAACATTTACAAGCTTAGATCAAGTGAATGGCTTACAACTTGATGCACCAACGCCTTTACAATCATTTGAACAACCTAATTTATCAACTGAACCACAACCAGAACCTTGGAGTGCTCCAAATCCAGGATACCAATGGTTTAATACAAATACATTTAAACTTGGTTCATACGGATATAATGGTGCGGTAGCTTCACGCGATTACGTAATTACGCACCCTAGCATTCTACCAAATAATGAAGTGTTCCAAATGAAGATTCAAGTGAACAACTTATTACCAAATACAGCTTATAACAATTACTCTTTAGGCATTTTCACAACTGGCGGAACACAAGTTGCAAAAGTCCAAAATGCAAATGGTACTTGGCCATCTACATTCGGATATAGTAATGCGTTTTCTTTCATAACAAATAGCCAAGGGTCTGCTGAAAAAATTGTGAATGTACAACTTGATCCAAATACAACTGGGCAAGCTACATTACGCCTTCGTCAAAACTCAACAGCAAAATATAGCGAAACTGTAACGATTAATAAGAAATAAAAAAAGAGCAATCCGCATGTGAACTGCACCCCAATTGTTAGACACAGTCTAACAATTGGAGGTGCAGTTTTTCTATGGCTAAATTTACAGCTGATGAAAAAATACAAATCGTTCTACGTTATTTGAACGGAAATGAAAGTTATCGAGAAATGGGTAGATCGCTCGGTATAAGTGACACAATCATTTTGAATTGGGTAAACCAATATAAACAGAATGGTCTGGAAGCTTTTCTAAAACGATGTACAAATTACACACAACAATTTAAACTAGACGTACTAAACTTTATGATTGAAAACGGTATGTCCTTATTTGAGACGGCAGCTATCTTTAATATTCCTGCCCCTTCAACGATTTCTGTTTGGAAAAAACAGCTCGAAACACAAGGAATTGATGCCCTTCAATCTAAGAAAAAGGGGCGTCCATCCATGAAAAAAGATTCAAATAAACAATTAAAACAACCTTTAGCTGAAGGGTCAGTCGAAGCACTTGAAGCACGCATTAAACAGCTTGAGATGGAAAATGAGTACTTAAAAAGTTAAATGCCTTAGTTCAAAACAAGGAAAAATCACAAAACAAGACAAAGCGCAAGTAGTCTATGAATTAAGGCATAAATATTCGGTGAAGGCACTCGTGGAGCTAGCTACTATTCCTCGAAGCACGTATTATGATTTAGTAAAGAAAATGAATCGTCCAGATGTAGATGCCGATTTGAAAGCTGAGATTAAAGCGATTTATGAGGAAAATGAAGGTCGTTATGGTTACCGTCGCATTCGTGATGAATTAACGAATCGTGGCCAGAAAGTGAACCACAAGAAGGTTCAGCGTATTATGAAAGAGCTTGGGTTAAAGTGTGTTGTGCGTATGAAGAAATATAAATCCTATAAAGGAAAAGTCGGTAGAATTGCACCGAATATTTTAGAGCGTAATTTTCATACAGATGCACCGAATCAAAAAGTGGGTAACAGACATCACAGAGTTTAAATTGTTTGGAGAAAAACTGTATGTATCACCTGTATTAGATTTGTATAATGGTGAAATTATTACCTATACAATTGGTTCTAGACCGACGTATTCGCTTGTTTCAGACATGTTAGAGAAAGCATTGGAACGTTTACCTGAAACCCACCAGCTACTGATGCATTCGGATCAAGGATGGCATTATCAAATGAGACAGTACGTCCGTACTCTTGAATCAAGAGCTATCGTCCAGAGTATGTCTCGAAAAGGCAACTGTTACGACAACGCAGTAATAGAAAATTTCTTTGGGATTATGAAGTCGGAGTTCCTCTACATAAAAGAATTTGAAAATGTAGAGCACTTTAAAATAGAATTAGAAAAATATATAGATTATTATAATACGAAACGGATTAAGGCAAAATTAAAAATGAGCCCGGTACAATACCGGACTCACTTTTATCAAGCTGCCTAATGAAATAACCGTGTCTAACTTTTAGGGGTCACTTCACATGCGGATTGCTCTCTTACTTCTCTTTTTCTTTTGAGAAAAACATTCTCGAAATAACAATTCCTATTCCACCAACAATTAAGAATAATACTGCTCGGATCATCATTGAAACTTCTGGTAAATCGAGGAAGAATAACTTCCCTACCGTTACAACTAACACGACTAAACCAGCATATAATACTTCATCCATATTTCGATTCCGTCCAAACCAAACCGCAAATAACGCATATACCATCCATAATAACGATACAGATACACTAATTACGCTTCCGCCGGTAGAAAAAACTTCACCAACTCTAGTAATAGTAATAAATACAATTACCATAAATCCATATAACGCTATAGAATACACATATTTACCGAAGCTTACTAACATTTGTTTCGCTTTTACCATTCCATAATAAAATGTCCCAACTAAAATAAGGTGTGCGACAAAAGCTGCTGAAACAAATTGATCAAACGGACTGAAAATTGTCTGCACCATACCGATCGCATAAACGATAGCGCTTATATACAATTTAATTTCTTGCTTCACTTTAATAGAAGTAGCAATACCAAGGAATCCTTGTAACAGTAAAACGATTGCAGCATTTACTAAACTACACTCATATAAAATCGCTAAACTAAATGACCCCATCGCAAAACCGAATAAAAGATTTGCAAATAGAGACTGCGTATTCTTCCTATATTCAAGTGCGAACATAACACCATGTACAACTGCACTGATTACTAATCCCCACGTTGTAAACTCAGGTATTTTTGAAATAGCTAATATAAAGAAAATTGCATTGGCACTAAATATCGTAACTCGTGGTTGATATATAAAATATCTATCCGTAAGCATATGCCAAAATAACATCATGTGAATTAAGCCATAAACGAACGTTAATTGTACTTGTAAATGTCCTAGTAACATCGACATAATTGCAAAGAAGACAAAGGTTACAAGTGCAGAAACAGCATACGATATCATATATAAATATTTATAACGATTTTTCAGTGCATACCATAACAGACTAATTGTTAATATCGTTTCATATCCAAAGAAAATGTACGAATTAGGTGTTGTACTATTCAATAAAAACGGAACAAAAAAGGCTCCCACTGCTACAAATATAGCAAGGTATTCCGATTGATACCTTTTAGCAAGATAAATACCTAAAATAACCCATATAACGTTTAATACAAACGCGATACTTGCAGGAAGGAAATCATATAAATAATGTGCGGCAAACGTCGTTAACACAATAGCTGTAATACTTCCTCCCGCTAACACTAATCCTAACGCTTGACGCTCCTGCTTTATTTGTATATCCCCTATATAATACAAGCCCACAGATAGCGCCACACCGAACACAATCCGAATTGCTGGTGTTAACAATCCAGCATCGACTCCCGCTTTAAATAACCAAATAACTCCAAGCAACATAATCCCTATGAAAATACGTGGTAACCATGTTTGACAAAACTTTATAATATTAAATGGCTCGGGTTTAAATGCAGATATATCTACTTGTTTTACCTCGGATTCTTTTATAGTTTCCTTTTTAACAACTATCTCTTTTGGCTTTTCATCCATTATTCGTTCATTATATTCTTTCTTTTCTTTACTAAGATTTTGTTCAGTTTTTTCGATTTCTCTTTGTTGCACTTTTAATTCAGAAAGCGCTTCTTGAATCGTTTCAATTGCGATTTCTAGTGCTTCTATTTTTTTATTTAAATCTTGCTTCATTCTCTCCCCCCTCATAACAACTTCTATAAAAAACTATATATTACCAGTTACCTTTATCATACTCTTAGTCTATTCATTTTCAAGAATATTTTTCCAACAATTCATTTAACAGTTATACGCTCTGGAAAAATAAAAAAGGCGCTTTCCTATTCGGAAAACACCTTTTCATCTATTTACTCTTATTTGTACAAATACTAATAATTATACCGAGACATGCGCCTGCAAGAGCTGGCACAATCCATCCTACACCTTCTGTATAAAAAGGAAGGTTTTTCAGCAATGGTGTCCACTTCTCCATTAGTACATTACGATTTAAAACATCTATTCCACTAAATAAAGCTACGATGCCAATTGTTATCGGATATATGCATACATATTTACCGATATATTTATGGAACAAACCTAAAATAATAAGCGTTAACGCAATCGGATAGATGAATCCAAGAATCGGTACTGATACTTTTAAAATTTGTGTTAACCCTAGATTAGCAAGAACCATACTAATAAAACTTAATATAAAGGCCCAAACTTTATAAGACACTTTCGGGAACACGCTCGAGAAAAATTGACTGCTAGATGTAACAAGTCCAATCGAAACACAAAGACAAGCAACAGTGAAAATAATACCTAATAAGACCGTACCACCTTGTCCGAATAATGTCGTCATAACTTGTGCTAATACTTTCGCTCCATTATCAAACTTCCCAAGTGATCCACTAACTGATCCGACATATCCAAGAATGATATAAATAAGAGACAATAAAAGCCCCGCTCCAATACCGGCCATACTCATATATTTCGCTAGGCCTTTGTCATCTTGTACACCTTTTGCACGCAGGGCATTCGCAATAACAATTCCAAAGATCAAAGCTGCTAGTGCGTCCATCGTTAAATAACCATCTAAAAATCCTTGAAACATCGGAGCTTGTCCATAGTTTCCAATCGGCTCTTTCACATCTCCTACCGGAGTAAACATACTCTTTATAAAAATAAGTGCAATCATACATAATAATAATGGCGTTAAAACTTTTCCAAACAACCCCATTAATTTAGATGGAGATAAACTTAGCCAATAGACGATGCTAAAGAAAATGATTGTATAGAGTAGTAATACTACACTCCCTGTCTCCGGAAACAATTGACCTGGTCCCATTTCAAAAGCTAAACTTCCTGCGCGTGGTATCCCAAGCCCTGGTCCGATAAACAAATACACGATACAAGGGAAAATAATTGCAAACGAAGCATGTACTCTACTTGCTAACGTTTGAAAGCTCCCAGCTTTCGCAATTGCAATTACACCTAATATCGGAAGGCCTGTTGCTGATATAATAAAACCTAACAACGCAATCCATACATGTTCCCCTGCTTCATATCCAAGAAAGGGCGGAAATATAAGATTACCCGCACCAAAGAACATGGAGAATAGCATTAAACTAATAAGTAAAATTTCTTTTTTCTGCAAAGATTTCATTTCTCTCTCCTTCTTCAATTTCACATAATACGGAATCCTTTTCATCTTAAGAAACACATGATTAATCGCGTTCTTATAAGATAAACATAGTCCATAGTCTATCACAAAAGAAATACCCATTCTATATTTGTTTTGTTTTCCAATTTCTTCTGAAAAATCGACCTTTATTGACTTTTAATAGTTAATAAAGTAAAATATTAAATATATAAAACTATTAACTTTGTTTTTGTTTGTGTCAGGAGGAAACTTATATGGAATCAGCGATACAACTAGAAAAAGAACAACAAAGAAAAAAGAAACATCCTCCAGGTTTATACTTACTCTTCTTTACAGAAATGTGGGAAAGGTTTAGTTACTATGGATTACGAGGGTTATTAACATTATATTTAACGACAGCTTTAGTAAGCGGTGGTCTTGGGTTTAGTCCAGGATGGGCACTCTCTATTTACGGATTTTACACTGGAGCTTGTTATTTCACTCCATTAATCGGTGGATACTTAACAGACCGTTTTCTAGGTAGACGACGAGCTATCACAATTGGTGGTATAACAATGGCAATCGGTAACCTTACACTGTTCGCCTTACAAAACCAAGTCGGCCTATACCTCGGATTAGCGCTTATTATTATCGGTAATGGATTCTTCAAACCGAATATCTCTACACTTGTTGGGGAGTTATATGAAGAGCACGATCCAAAGCGTGATAGTGCATTTACAATTTTCTATATGGGTATTAACGTAGGTTCATTTTTAGCTCCACTCGTTTGCGGATTTTTATCAGAAAATTTATTCAAAACGACAGTAGACGGCTTTGTTCATTACGGATTCCGTTACGGTTTCTTAGCGGCTTCAATCGGAATGATCATTGGACAAATTTTATTTACAACACTATCTAATCGCTTCCTTGGTGATATCGGTAAAAAACCAACTCGCGATTTACAAACGACAGCTGGACAACAAACAGTAGGAAATACACCTTTAACAAAAAAAGAGAAACAACATACAGCAGTTATCGTCATTTTAACGTGCTTCGTTGTCTTCTTCTGGGCTGGCTTTGAACAAGCTGGTAGTTCATTAACATTATATACAAACAAATTCGTAGACCGTTCTGTGTTCGGGTGGGAAATTCCAACATCTTGGTTCCAATCGGTCAACCCATTATTTATTATTTTACTTGCCCCAGTCATTTCAGCATTATGGGCAAAACTTGCAACTAGCAAACGTGGCGACTTAAAAATACCAACTAAAATGGGACTTGGTATGATTTTACTTGGTATTGGTTATATCGTTCTCGTTATGGCTACATTAAAAACAGGTAGTGACGAACATAACATTACAGAAAAGGCACACTTACTCTTTATCGTCTTCACGTATCTTTTCCATACGCTAGGTGAATTGTTCTTATCACCTGTCGGACTATCAATGGTTAGTTCACTAGCACCAGTAAAACTTGCTTCTTTACTAATGGGTGTATGGCTAGCAAGTTCAGGGATCGCTAACGTTTTAGGCGGACAACTTGCAAGCTTCACAACTTCACTTGGGTATTCTGAAGTATTTACTGTTATCGGCGCTGTAGCTATCGTTTTAGGTTGTGTTTTATTATTAATTTCTAAAAAATTAGTAAAATGGATGGATTAAAAAAGATGAGGAATTTCTCCTCATCTTTTTTATTATTTCTTCGCTTTCTTTTGCACAAGATCACCTGTAACAACAAAACGCTTCGAATTATCTGAAACAGATACACATGTAATAAGAGTTACTTCCTCTTTCCCATGATCTTCTACAACTTCCCACTTATCAGGAGTTACTTCAGATACACCTGTAACAGCATATTCATACTCATTTTCATTGTCATATAAATAAATTTTATCATTCTTTTTTAAAGATGATACATCACTAAATAAGACACCCTTTTTAGACATATTATGTCCTGCTAATGCATAATTCCCTGTTCCCATTACTTGATTTTCTTTTACTGTTGCTGCACCTGATAATAAATTTTTCTCAGTCGATGCTTTTAAAATAGGAATTTCTAATGAAATGCTCGGAATTGAAATACGACCAATTACTTGTTTTTTATCTAACGTTGCGTTCGCTACTTCTGCTAAATCGGGTTGATTAATTTTAGAAGCGTCAACAAATTCCGTTTCATGCTTTTCATATTCCATTTTTTGAACAGCTTGTACATTCTCCGTCTGTGTCTTCTCTGCCTTATACCCATCATAAAATGGCTTTCCGATTAATACACCACCTACAACAAATAGAAGAATTGCTAGTATACTATAAATTCTTTGCTTGTTCATATACAATCCCTTTCCTTTACAAAATCTTACTCCTATACAAAATGATAAAATAATATTGCTATATATACAAGTGTAAGCTAAAAAGAAACCTTCTTGCTGATGCAAGAAGGCTTCACTTTAAGCTATTTTATTTCGATATAAAGACACATGAAAGACTGTCATTTGGATAAAGAAAACACAAAATACAATATATAACGGATATCCTGGAATATATAAATTGAAGATAGGAGAAAAAGTTAAAAATCCAATCGCGAGAATTAACACATACCAGAGTGAAACAAATGTTGTACGACAAGCTCTTTGAGTAATTAACTTTTCACGTTCGTCTTCTTGCGGGAACAATAACGGATACATCCAATATGAAAGCGCCTTATATTTTTTCTTCTGCACTTTATAAAAACCAGTCGTTGCAATGCCTATAACTAATAGTAATACGGATGGTGTGATATTTACCGATACTTCAAATGGTACTTTCTCAGCTTCAATGATATTGGCAAGCTCTATAACACCGTAATACAGTTCAATAAACGTCCAACATGCTAATGCCATAATAAGTACATTTACTAAATAAGAAAATATAAGTCTATTCATTAGCTTTCTCCTCCTTATTTAAAACAAATACCTCTTCCATCTTTAAATCAAATACATCACAAATCGTCAGTGCCAATAGCAATGAAGGAACGTAATCCCCTTTTTCAATTGCGGCGATCGTTTGCCTCGTCACTCCAACTTTCTCAGCTAATACACTTTGCGTAAAATTAAAACGAGCTCTCAATTCCTTTACCTTGTTGTAAATGGTCAATTTTACCACCTCTCACCTTTATTGTATGCTAAGCTTAACAAAATGTAAATTCAACTTAACATTTATTTCACAAAAAAATCCAACCTTACTGATTGTAAAGTTGGATTTCATTTTAATTTAAAATTGTAACTTTAACAGTTCTTCTGCCCCAACTATTAGCTGTAGCTGAATCCGGCATTAATAAATCAATTATATGACCTTTAATCGCACTACCAGTATCTCCAGCAATCGCTGTACCATAACCTTCTACATATACAGTAGAACCTAACGGAATTACAGCTGGATCTACAGCAATTAGTTTCATGTTTGGATTTGCAGTCAAGTTATGCCCTAGCTTAGATTTTACAACTTCACCTGGTTTATAGCCATTTTCAGATGGATCAGCTGTATAAGCAGTCGCTGTTACATAAAACTCTTTTCCACCTTGAGCTGGCTTTGGTTCAGGCTTAGGTTCTGGCTTTGGATTATTATTGCTTGCTACAGGCTCTGCTGGCTTAGTCGCTTGCTCTTGCTTCTGTTTAGCAGCTTGTTCTTCTTTCGCTTTTGCTAACGCTTCTCTTTCAGCTTTGGCAGCTTCTTCAGCTTTTACACGTGCTTCTTCAGCTAGTCTTGCTGCTTCTTGTTCAC
The DNA here is from genome assembly GCF_000746925.1 of Bacillus clarus. Taxonomy (GTDB): domain Bacteria; phylum Bacillota; class Bacilli; order Bacillales; family Bacillaceae_G; genus Bacillus_A; species Bacillus_A clarus. Next base: position 3,017,613 of record NZ_JMQC01000008.1, on the reverse strand, counting down.
GAGCAATCGTTTCTTGTACTGCTTTCATATTTGCTTCAATTTTTGTTTTTTCTTGTGCAGCTAAATTGATTTGACTTGCAATCGCATTATATTTTTCTTGAACAGCTTGTAAATTAGCTTGGCGTTTTTTTAAGTTTTCTTGTAAATCAGCTTGTGATTTTGCTAATTTTTGTTTGTCTACTACTAAAGATGCCTCTTTTTCGTCAATTGCTTTCTTATCTTCTTCAATTTGACGAAGATCTTGTTCTTGTAGACGCAAAATCTCTTTATCAGCCTCTAAAATAGTAGATACTGCGTTCATACGTTGTAAGAAATCAGCAAAGTTTTTTGACTCCACAACAACTTCTACTACTAAACTCGTATTCGAGCTATTTTGAACAGAAACCATACGTTTTCTCATAATGTCCTTACGAGCAAGAACTTTATCTTCTAAAACGACAATTTCTTCCTTTTTTTTCTCAATCTGCTTATGTGTTTCATCAATTTTACGTTGAATAGCAGCTTGATCCTCTTTATTCTTTGCAATTGTATTATTTAAATTATGTAGTTCGTTTTCGATACCTTGGATGTCTTTACTAACAGCTTGCTTCTCTTGTTCTTTCTTCTGAATATCATCGTTATTCTGCTGCAATTGCTGTTGCATGTTATTAAGTTTTTCGTCGTTTGACTCTGCTTTTACAGCGACTGTACTAGAAAGACCTATGATTCCTGCTAATACTAGACTACTGATTCGCTTAAAATAGTTCATAATCCGACTCCCTTCTTATACAGTTATACATGATTTATTTTACAGTTTGTTTACAAAACCATTAAATACAGTTTATTTTTCATGACGAAAAAAAGGGAATTATGGCTAAAATGTAATGAATTCTTAAATGTTTAATAATTCTAATATTAATAAGAATAAGTATTAAAAACTAGAAATCCCTTTCTTCACTACCAATCTATTACTTTCTTGTAAATGATTTTATTGTATTCTGAATATTCTTCCGTTCACAATGTCAGTTTGCTATTTTGTTATAATTGAAAAATTGTTTCTTTTAACTAACTATAAACAAGGAGGATGTTATGGAACAATTTTATTATATTTTAAAGTATTTAGTTCTCGGTCTGTTTCAAGGACTAACAGAACCAATTCCAATTTCATCAAGTGGTCATCTCGTTTTAGCACAACATTTGTTATGACGTATATTTCATTAAAATGGTTTATGAACATTATGGCAAAAGGAAATTTAAAGTACTTCTCCTTCTATTGTATTGTCGTAGGTGTACTTACTATCATCTTCCTATAAAGTGATACTTAACATTAACCCGAGTTATTTTCTATCTCTCACTATTTACTTTGAATTTTCTGAATAGTATAATATTAATTAACTTCGTTATCTATCTTTATTTAAAGAATAGCGAAGTTAATCTATTTATATAGAAGGGGTGTTCCTATGTTTATTGTGACTAAACTTGTTCATATTAAATACGGTTATGAAAACGAGATTATAAGTTCTCTACAACGATACCATCCATCATCTGGGACACAGGGTTTTATTAATATAGAATCCTCTCGTATGAAGCGTACCGAGTACGGAGATGAATATATGATTCGCTTACTATGGAAAACACAAAAAGACTATCACGAATGGATTTCCCAAAAAGAAAAAGATATAACATGGAAACAACAGTTTCACAGTTATATCCTCTCTTCAAAATCAAATGCTGCTTATATAAACTAAAAAACCTCTCACTGTTCTTATGCAGTAAGAGGTTTTCTTTTTTAGCAAAAAAACTTCCCTCCTGAAAATACGATTTGCATTCATACAATACTTTCTATACAGCAAAATCGAATGTTTGTTAATTAACCTATTTAAAGCTATAATGAAAAACGTATTTTCTTCGAAAGGAGCCTTATTTTGACAACTTATTTATTTCCAATAAAAACAGCATTCATTCTATTTCCTATTTTAGCAATGCTTCTTTTAATCCCTTTTTTAATATTTAATTATCGAAAATATGGCTATTTAAATAAATGGCGCTCATTTATTTTATACTCTTTATTTCTCTATCTATTAAACGCCTATTTTCTCGTTATTTTACCGTTACCACAAACGTATGATACGTGTAGCCTACAACCGGCTAATACACAACATATGCAGCTCTCTCCATTTTATTTCGTACAAGAGATTAGTAATCATACATCAGCTATTTTAACGAAACCAACTACGTATTTCTATTTATTAAAAGAATCTGCGTTTTTACAAGTAGCTTTTAACGTTCTATTAACCGTTCCGTTCGGTATTTACTTACGTTATTACTTCCGTCGTAGTTTCTTACAGACAATAATCGTTTCATTTTGTCTTTCACTATTCTTCGAAATAACACAAGTAACTGGATTATATGGTATATACAATTGTGCATACCGCTTATTCGATATCGACGATTTATTTTTAAACACATTAGGGGGAGCAATTGGTTTTATCATTGCACCAATATTTACGTACTTCCTTCCTAAAGCAAGTGAATTAGATAGTCGTATTGATTTAAAAACGAAGCCGGTAGGATTTGTACGTCGTTTCATCGCCACGCAAATTGACTGGATTTTCTTATCTATCGTTGTACCTGTCATTAAAAATAAAGGAAACTCTTTCTTTATTTCTAACATTCAATCTTACACAAATATATACGAACTCGTTTTCATTACATGTTCGATCTTTATTTACTTTATCATCATCCCCTATTTCACAAATGGAAAAACAATCGGGAAAGCATTACTTCGTATTCATATTAAAGGCGAGAATGACCGTATAACGCTAAAAGAATTATTCATTCGCTACGGTATATTCTATTTTATTTTAGGAGGAATCAATTATATTCTTTCTAGTAGTTCTATGTTAAATCGTACGGAACCTCTAGTTTTAATGGTTATATTATTATTCCTATTCGTAATTAACAGCCTCTTTATTATTCATGTTTTATTACATGTATTTAGCCGTAATAAATTACTATTTTATGAGCGAATCAGTCGTACAAGAAATGCAATTACACTGAAGAAAGCTGACAAATAATTGTCAGCTTTTTTTCACAACCGAAAATAGATTTTCTACATACGGATTTAAAAACATCCCTGTTTCATCTAATGATTTTCTCATCTTTAGAAACGAATGAAATTCTGGATATATATCTTGTAATTGTTCATACTTTAGCGTATGCATTTTCCCCCAATGCGGGCGACCTTCATATTTACGAAAGATTTGTTCTACCGCTCCAAAATAAGCCGCGTATTTCATACCTTTATACATATGAACAGCAATATACGCTGAATCTCTTCCATACGCTGGACTTAACCATATATCATCCCCCTGCACATAGCGGCATTCAATGGGAAAATGCACTTTATACTTTTTCTTTTCAATAAGATGCGAAATTTCTTCTACGGCAATCTTCATATATTGAGAAGGAATACTATACTCCATTTCATAAAAAGGAACGGTACGAGATGTTGCGAATACTTGATAACTCGGTCCAACTGTTTTCGTGTTTGGTACAGCTTTTGCGGACAGCTGACTAACACTTTTACTGATCGAAGGAAACAACTTACATCCTTTAGATAATAAAGAAAAAGCCATATTTTCGATTAATTCTACCTTTAGTTTATGCCACTTCAAATCAGTTCCTTTACTTACCGTTTCATTTGTAAATTTCACTTGAACTTCGTCTGAATATGGGAAAACAAAGAATTCAAAATGACGGTTCTTCTTATACTCTTCTAATTTATCCATTACAGTAGAAAAGGTTTGTTTTTCACTTTTATAAACGAGTGAATAAGCTGGCATAACTTTCAGTTTCACTTTCACAATAATGCCGAGCATTCCAAGTGATAGCTGAAACGCTTTCCAATATTCATAATTCTCCGTTTCAGAACAAATAATACTCTCTCCTGTAGACAGAACTGCTGTGATTTCTACTACTTGTGTTGATAAACTACCAAATGTAATGCCTGTCCCGTGAGTCCCCGTGCTAATTGCTCCTGCAATAGATTGGGAATCAATATCTCCTAAATTTTCTTGTGCATAACCTTTTTCCTCTAGCAATTTCCCTAAATCATGTAGCTTCGTTCCTGCCCACACTTCTACTGTCATTAACTCATCATTTACATTAACAATTCCCTTTAGTTCATCTAAAGAAACTAAAATTTCTTCCGTTTGAACGAGGGGTGTAAAAGAATGCCCTGAACCGACAACTCGAATTCTCTTTCCTTTTTCTCTTGCAAACTTCACAACTTCTATTACATCTTGTACGCTTTTCGGATAGATCGTATATTGCGGAGTTCCTTCTACATTCCCTGTCCAATTTCTCCATTTCTGTCCCTTTACAGAAAGCATTGGCCATCCCCCCGATATGTTGAATATTCTCCTATAACTTCTCCCTCTTCAATACGATACAAAACAGGAAAGCGCTCACATAATTCTCCAGCTTTACTATGCCGAAACAATATGGCATCCCCTATTTTCATTTGTTCCTCACCTTTATAATAAACTGGCGTTTGCACTTCACCTGCACCTTCTAATATGAATAGCTTTGCACCATTTGGGTCCCAAATCTCAGGTTCTTTATCTTTACCAACTGCACCTGAAGCAATATATCCACCACCTAAACAAGTATAAATATACGGATCCGGCTTACGTACAATCGGCAAAGCAAATCCAACAGCCGGCGCAAATTTCACCTCTTTATAGTAATCAAAAAGTTTAGGTGAATAAAAAGCAGACCCTACCGTAATCTCTGTAACTGAGTTATCTTGCTGAGTTGTTTTTATACTTCCTGTTCCACCTCCATTTACAAATCGAAGCGGAATTCCGCTCTCTCTAATTGCTTGCACGATACTTTCTCTTCTTTCCTTCACTTCCACTGCTGATTTCCTTTTTAAATATGAAACAATTTTATTTTTCATTCCTTGTTTTGGCACATTATCTCCAACGCCAGCAATTTGAGCCTCATACCCCATTACACCATCTATTTCTAGATAAGATGACCTCATCATTTTCTCCACAAGTTTTAAAGCATCAAATACCTGTCTCACTGGCGATCTTTTTACTCCAAAATGAAATGTAAAAAAGCGGCTACTCATATCAATATCAAGACAAACACGAAAACAACCACCTGAATTCTCTGCAATTTCCTCTAAATAAACAATGTGTTCTTCGCAATCTACCATACATGTAATAATGAATCCCTGTTTTGTAAGCAAACTAATCTTTTGCAGTGCTTTCTCATCATATGCAGGATATCCTAGCAAGATATCATTAAATCCTTGCTCTATTAAAAACAAAGCTTCTCTAGGTGAAAAGCACATAATGCCTTGAAAGCAATGATTTGCAGCTAAGATCTGTTTCATAATTGGAACCGATCTTAATGATTTACTTGCTATTCGAATTTTCTTCGTGCCACTTAACTCAACGATGGATTCAATATTTCTCTTTAGCGCCTTTTCATCAAGAAATGCACACGGTAAGGGAACCCCTTTAAAAGTATTTCGATCCACACTGTTCTCTCCTCTTCTACATATGTCTTATACATATTGGAAAGAAAGATTGATTTTCCTGTTTCCAAATAAAAAAAGTTTCTTCATAAAGAAGAAACTTTTTAGTTATTTCATCGAAATAGTCGCCTCTACTGGATAATGATCCGAATAATCACTATACGAATACTTTTGAAACCATGAAGTAACAGTCCATTCTGGAGATTTCGGCTGCAATACTTTATTCTCTACATATAATGGATTTGCATGATCTTTCTCTACCATAATATAGTCTAAATATTCCGCTGGTGCGTTTGGGAAATTGTACTTTGCAATACTATTTGTCGTTGCATCCCAAGTTGCATTATGCCCTATATAAGATGGTATAGAAGTATGCAATGTTTTAAACATAGATGCATACTCTGAATCACTATTGTTCTCAGCATTTATTTTATTGACGTTCATATCGCCACCAATTAACACATACTCGTTACTTGGAATATTTTTATTTTTAATAAACGCTTGAATCTCTTTTAATTGGTTTGTACGTATAGATGCTGGTGAAGTTTTTCCGCACATACTGTCTTCCGCTTGTAAATGCGTTCCAATTACATGAACGAAACGATCATTTTTCTTAATTTTTGTGTATACAAATCCTTTATTCGATAAATTATCTGGACCGCATCCTTTTTCAAATACATATTGAATTTTTTCAGCAATTGGCCATTTACTCACGATTGCAACCCCACCATCTTCTGGAGTTGTTCCCGAATAGTTTCCAAGTGTTTTGTCCCATTCACTTCCATTACTACGGCCTAATACCGCTGTTTGATTTGGATATTCCTTCTTTAAATTTCCTAGCAAACGATCGGATGCATTATTATCAAATACTTCATTTAATATAACAACATCTTGCTTTTTCATATAATCAGCTGTCCCAATTAAATCTGCGCGCTGACTTTGCCCCCAGTTTGGATATAAATTCGTCGATAACATGTACACATTATGCGTCATTACTTTTAATGTATCATTTTGATTTGTGGAAACTTCCGCTTTTACCGATGAACTACTATATAAAACTGTAAAACCAATTCCGAAACTAAGTAGGCCTTTTAACAGTTTACTTTTCGTCATGTGCTACCTCCATTTACTTTATATTGATAAAAAAGGCCAAATACTCTTTTGGAGATTTGACCTTTCTCTTACTTCTTAACGATTTACATACGTATCGAACCAAAGCTGAATATATCCAGCTGTTACACGCTGTGCCTCGATTAAGCGCTTACCAGTCATTGGTGTAACTTCAGCGCGCCATTTATCAGCATAACTTTGTGATACAGCAGCTTTCACAAACCAACTTTTCGTATTACTGTTTACAATACCAGGAAAATCTTGTTTTGCTGCTACCGCAGCTCCATGAATCCAATCTTCAGGATTTGCACCTTTCCAGTTCCAATATCCATTTCCATCCGTTACTTTATAATTATCTTTTATTGTATCTACAAAGTTTTCATATTTAGAATGAAAGCCTTGTGGGTAAGAAATATTTGTGAAGTTTGCTGCATGCATCGGTTGGTTTACATCTCCTAAGTAGTGAAGAGATAGTCCTAAATAGAAGAATGCTTGTTTCATATCTTTATTTTTATAAGACTCACCAGCTAGTTTAAAATACTTAGCTCCAGTTTCCTTTGCTTGTTTTGCAAATGGAATATATGTACTTCCATCATCAGGATCATAGAAATGAGACGCAAATGTACTATTATCATAATAAGGATTTTCATAATCAGCAGAATAAATACCGTTCTCTAAATCTGTGCGCCATTCATTTAATAATGCAACTTGATCTTGCTTTACAAGTGTCATATTACGAGACATAATATCAATTGCACGATTTACAATCCATAAATGAGAGTTTACACCTTCTGTATGTTTATCCTCAGCAGACCAATACTGAATAATGTTTACTCTATTTCCTCCATCATTTTCCTGCGCAAATGCTACACTTTGTAACGGAGCTACTAACGTAATAGCTGCTGCTAGAGCAAGTACTTTCTTTTTCATCTGAAATCCTCCATTTTATAATTAAATTATTGTAAACATGTTGTTTAGGATTCTATGATGTTGTCTGGTTAACCTATGATTAGAATATCCCACCTTTCATAAATTTTATATCATTAAATCTAAATATAAAAACATTCATATCATCATAACTCTATACATTGTGAATATAATGATTGAATGCTCTTACATTGTAATAAAGAATTGTTAAGGTATTACAAATCTATTTCTAAATTATTGTAAAAAAAATAAAAGCAATCGAGATTTGAATCCGATTGCTTTTACTCTTTTCTCCTACTTGATAATACACTTGGTAATTGTACATTTACCGCTAACTTATGAATAAATCCAAACACGAATCCAATTCCAGTAAAAATGTACAATATCGTAAAAATCTTCCCAAAATCAGTTTGGGGACTAAAATCTCCGTAACCGACAGTCTTCAATGTCACAACACTAAAATATAATGCATCAATAGGTCGTAATCCTTCAACAGTACTATAAAAAATAGTACCTGATATTAACATTAAAATTGTTAATACAAATAATACTTGAAATTTTTTATCTTTCCACGCTCGTAAACAAGCTTTTAACATCCGTTTCAAAGTAAGCAAAAATGAAACCATGTAACTCTCCTCCCCTAAAAACAGCCTTGGTCAAAGGAAAGTCTATCATTTTTCAATCCATAAAAAAAATAGCCTTCCTCTATTTCTTGAAAAAGGCTACTTTCTTCTATATATATTATTTAGGTGAAACAAGAATTTTCACTTGTGTTTTATCTTTTACAAGTGCTTCGAAACCTTCTTCGACAACTTGATCCACTGTAATTTTTTTCGTAATTAATTTCTCTGCTTGAATTTGGCCAGAGCTAATTAATTTAATAACAGATGGGAATATGTGACGATATCCAAGAATACCAACAACTTCTTTCTCTTTTAATACTAAGTTATTTGGCGTAATTGTTGCGTCTTTTTCCCATACACTAACGATAACAGTTTGTCCTTCAAAACTTGTACTTTCAATTGCTTGACGAAGTACAACTTCAACACCTGTTACTTCAAAGCTAACATTTACGCCTAAGCCATTTGTTAAGTTACGAATTTCGCCTAGTACGTCTTGTGTCGCTGGATTTAATACGTAATCAGCACCTGCTAATTTCGCTAATTCTTGACGCTCTTTAGAAAGTTCCACTGCTATAACAGGAGTTGCCCCTGCTGCTTTTGCTGCTTGGATTACAAGAAGTCCAATTGGACCACAACCAAATACCGCTACAGCTTCCCCTTCTTTTAATTTACTTTGACGTACCGCATGAACTGCCACTGCTGCTGGTTCTACAAGCGCACCTTGTTCGTACGTCATTTCATCTGGAATATGGTGAACCATATCTTCTGGTACTACTGTGTATTCAGAGAAACCACCGCCGTCTCCACCAAGACCGTGGAAAACAAGTTGTTCACAAACATTGTAATGTCCATGTTTACAAGCTTCACATTTACCACAAGAATAAATTGGCTCTACAACAACGCGGTCTCCAACTTTATGAGACGTAACTCCTTCACCGATTTCCATTACCTCACCACTAAACTCATGACCTAAAATAACCGGTGCTTTCACATGTGTTAATGGATGTTCTTCTGTTGGAATAAATATTGGTCCTGCTAAATATTCATGCAGGTCTGTTCCACAAATACCACACCATTTAATTTTAATTTTCACTGCTCCTGGTCGTACAGTTGGTTCTGGTACTTCTTCTACTCGTACATCACGTTGATTATGCCAAAGTAATGCTTTCATTTTATACATCCCTCTCTATGTATATACTTAACCTGGTGAAGTTTACGAATCTATTATAATACTTCTATCCATATATTTCAAAAAAACAACCTCATTTCCACTAATTTTTAACAAATAACGTTCAATATTTTGTCACTTTGTACTTTTTTCCACATCTGTTAATTCAATTTCATTGCAGTTGAAATTAGCATTATGCCATAATAGCATAGGAGAGGTGAATATCGCTTGAAATATTTTATTTACTTTATTGTTATCGTAGCGTTTTTAGATACATTTTCACAATTACCTATTATGAGTACTTACGCTCAAAGTCTCGGAGGAACTCCTCTTATCATCGGACTTGTTGTCGGTATGTACTCATTCGCTAATATGATCGGTAATATTATTGCTGGCGCTGCTGTCGATAAATTTGGTGCAAAAAAAATACTTTATATAAGTATGGGAATTACGAGTTTCATAGTCTTGCTATACACGGTTGTACAAAGTGGTGAACAGCTATTAGTTGTCCGCTTTATGCACGGATTTAGTGATGGATTTTTAATTCCTGCTGCCTTTACATTTTTATCGAAACAAACGAATTCAACAAAACAAGGAAAAGCAATGGCTCTATCTGGCGCAGCCGTCGGAACCGCGGCAATCGTTGGTCCTGCTTTCAGCGGTATTATGAAAGCAACAGCTGGCGTACAATGGGTTTTCATTACAATTTCTATTTTAATGGTTCTTGGTACAATCGTATCTTTATTCCTCTTACCAAATAACGTATCAAGAAAAGATACATCGAGAACACAAATGATGAACAAAGAGGATATGATGGAACTACTAAAATCAGAGCCATTATTACAAGCATATATCGGTGCTTTCACTTTAATGTTCTCACAAGGAATTGTCACATATATGTTACCAGTAAAAGTTGAGGCTCTAGCGCTTAAAGCATCTACAACAGGGATGATGTTAAGCATGTTCGGAATTACTGCCATCCTCTTCTTCTTACTACCAACAAATCGTATTTATGACCGATTTAACCGATCAAAATTAATGTTGATCGGTATTACAGTCATGGCATTAGCATTAGCATTACTTGGACTATTTGCAACAAAAAGCATGCTCTTCATCGTGATGATGATTTACGGAATTGGATTCGCTATCCTCTTTCCATCTATTAATGCTTTACTCGTTGAAAATACGACAGACGATAACCGTGGTAAAGCATTCGGATTATTTTATGCATTCTTCTCATTAGGAGTAGTTGCTGGCTCCTTTACTGTCGGAGCTATCGGAGCATCACCTAGCGCAAGTTTTGTTATCGGCACAGCATTCTTATTAACATTTGCCGGAATGATTTATGTCAGAGGAAAAGCAAAAAAGACAATGATGGGTTAATTCCATCATTGTCTTTTTTTTAATGCATATTGATATAATCCGTAATATAGCGGAATAGTTAGAATGACACCAATTCATTTAAATATAAAAGGTAATTGTCTTTCTTCGTCCTCGTATATACGCAAGCCAAAAATTAAAACAATCGTCCATATTACACTAAAAATAAAAACAACTTTCCAAGCAATCGGGCTCAATATTTGTATATCAAAAGCAAATCCAAATAGTCCAATTCATATAATAATAGAGATAAACTTATGTATAAAAGCAATACTACTTTTTTCTTTTAAAAAGAAAGTTGATAAATACCGACGATACTTCGACAATTTCCCTGGAAATATTTCTTTTCCCCACATGATTTGATGCACTACATACAGATAAAAACTTGTATTACATAAACTAAAATAATAACTTAATGTACAAATAAAAAACACAGTCTCCATATAAAGACTGTGTTTTTTATTTGCATTAACGTTGAATCCAAACTGCACCTGCTGACTTATCATCTGCTTGTCCAACTACTTGGAATTTCAGTCCTAACTTGGGAACCTTGCGCCCTGCATCAGGAATTTGTGCATTACTATATACTTTTGAATCATCAAAAGTTGTTACACCTTGCAAACCAGAATATTTAAATTGTCCACGTGTAAATGAATTTACATTCCATGCAGGCGTCTGATCAAATGAGAACGCAGCATCTGCAATTTGCATTCCAGTGTTACCGTATGCTGGTTTCCCATTTAAATTTCCAACAATCGCTTCTGGATGAGAGTCAACAACACCAAGGAATCCTTCACCAGGATGCACCCCAACCCAGTTATCTTTGAAACTATCGTCTGCATACCAAACAACAAGACCTGTATTATATACTGGGCCTCTTCCCACTTTTAATCCGTTATCTGATCCAGCATAGTTTCTCCACTCTAAGTAGTAATAATGAGGTTTCTTTTCTGTTCCATCAGAAACAACAAATCCGTTCAACTTCATTTTAGATTGTCCTTCTGCATCATCTGAAAATACTACTTGTCCATCAACAGTTACATTTACATTATCCATCGCAAACCCTTTATACGTTAAAGCTGGATCTGTAATATAGTCAAATTGTAGTTTAACTTTCTTCCCTTTAAATTGACTTAAATCATATGATTTATCAATCCATTTCCCATTTGTCGTATCTTTATCCTCTTGTACTATCTTTTCGCCTAATCTATCAATCAATGTTTTTGTTCCATCTTCTGTTACAGCATGAACTTCAATGAAATCACATTCTGCTTCCAGTTCATAATTTGCTTTATAATCAAATTTCGCATTTGTTCCTTTTGTTAAATCAAAGAATGGTGTTTCTAATGTAGTATGCATATCATCGCCTCTTGTACTGTAGTATGCATGCTCTCCAAATCCAGGTTTAATTGTTTCAATACTTTTTCCTGGTAAGTTAACACGTACAACACCTGGACGATTTGATTTCGTAACACTTTGATCAATATATGTAGGGACCCCTACACCACGCTTAATTTTATCGTAATCTACTTCTAAAATTTTCGCCCAGTTTCCGTCCATGTTCTTTTGCAAGAAATCTTTATTTTGTGGCGAAAAACTTGTCGGCTCTGTCCCTGCAATTCTTCCTGTCCAGCTACCGCCACTCATTAATGACCACGCTTCAACAGGTGATCCAGTTCCAGTGTACTTCGTGTCATATTCATCCGGTAAACCAAGGTCATGACCAAATTCATGTGCGAATACACCAACTGCTCCATCTTCAGGTTCAATTGTGTAATCATGCGCCGCTACTTTTCCATCCCAATAAGGCACCTTTGATGTTGTTCCTTCAATAGCTACTGGATCCCTTGCTAATTTAGAACGATGTGACCAAATGGCATCATCACCTAATTTACCACCACCAGCTTCTTGACCAACACCAGCGTGAATTACCATTAAGTGATCAATTACACCATCAGGTTCATTTTGATTGCCATCACCATTTGTATCGTATCTGTCGAACTGATCAAATTGAGATAAATCTAATCCCTTCTCAGCAGCCGCCTTTAAAGCTTCTTTCACTAAATCACGTGCACCTTTTGGCCCTTTATTATCATGACCACTGCTGCCATCCGCTCCGTAATCAGCAGCTTTTCCTGGAACAGTTAGCCACTCCGTTACATATCCGTCTGTCGTATAACTACCACCAGACTGCTCTTCATAATATTGTTTAAATGTTTTTACTTTCGAACCATCAAATAGTGTAAACGGTTCGTTACCAAATAACATTTTTTGATAATGTTCTCTACTAAAGTCTTTCGAATACATATAACCTGGTTGTTGTTCAATATTATTATGTTTATAATCACTAAACTCAACGAGTAACACTAGAACTTTATCTGTACGTACAGTTCCGTTATATGGCGCTTGTTTCGCTTTAGATGTTGGAACTTTGCCGTCTAATTGCTTTTTATTTGGTTCCGGAGTTTTCTCTGGCGCCACATTTTGTATAGATTCCTTCACCTTTTCCTTTTCTTCCATTTTTGTCTCTTTTACTTTTTTTACGAAATCAGATGCTTCTTTAGCTGGATCTCCTGGAAGAATTTCCTTATTCGGCTGATCGCCTTTCTTTTTTTCAATATAGTTCTCTACAGCTTTTTTCGTTTCTTCTTTAGAAGCTCCTGGATTAATTGTTCCTCTTTCCTTTAAAGCTTCGGCTAAACGATCCTCTTGAATTAAATTATGATCAATCGGAGTTGTTGATACACTTTCTTTTCCCTTTGCTGGCGTTTCTGCATAAGCTGATGGTGTACTAAATACTACTGTACATCCAAGCAATGTAGTAATTGCTAATGATGATAACACTTTAAATGGTGCTTTTCTGCTCATTATTGATTCCTCCTCTAATACTAGTTTTAAAATTCAGATAAATGAAATTACATAAAATAAATGCTGTAATCTAATCTTAAATCTCTCCTGTCTATCCTCCCTCGTATATAAAAAGACATAATTCTATAAATGATGGTTTTTCGTTTATAGAATCATGTCCTCCAGTTGTCTGGTCAGACTCTTTATCGTTCCTTTTCTTCTGTCGAAAAAACACAAAATAAAGAGTTATTTGTTATATATTAAATAGCTTATATAACAAATTTAAAAGATAATATGCAAAATTGCATGAAAATTCTTTAACATTCTTAAGATTACAAAAAAAACCTATTATTAGCAAGATGCTAATAATAGGTTTTTAAAATTTTCCTATTGATAAATCTTCTGTTTATTTCTCCTGTGTTTTCTCCCAATCAGCTAGGAATTTCTCAATGCCTTGATCTGTTAACGGGTGCTTCACTAATGAAGCAATTACGTTTGCTGGGATAGTTGCAATATGTGCACCATTTAATGCTGCATCTGTTACGTGAACACTGTGACGTACAGATGCTGCAATAATTTCTGTTTCAATACCGTGAATTGCAAAGATTTCTGCGATTTGACGGATTAAATCCATACCATTATGACCGATATCATCTAGGCGACCTAAAAATGGTGAAACGTATGTTGCACCAGCACGAGCTGCAAGTAATGCTTGAACTGCTGAGAATACTAATGTAACGTTTGTACGAATACCTAAGTCAGAAAATGCTTTTACTGCTTTTAAACCTTCCGTTGTCATTGGTACTTTTACAACAACGTTTGGAGCAATCTTCGCTAATTCTTTTCCTTCTTCAATCATTTTATCAGCCTCTAAGCTAATTACTTCTGCGCTTACAGGACCTTCTACAACGCCACAAATTTCACGAATACGCTCATGAAAATCTACGCCTTCTTTTGCTACAAGAGATGGGTTTGTCGTTACTCCTGCTAATACACCTAAATCATTTGCCTCTTTAATTTCGTTAATGTTTGCTGTATCGATAAAAAATTTCATTTGTTATTCTTCCTTCCTAATTTTCATTTTATATTTATTTATTTTTTCTTAATAAGCTCTAATTCAATCGGAATAAATTTGTCCACTTTTTTGCCCTGATGAATCTCTTTTGCTGTCTCCATCGCCTTCTCTCCGATTAATTCCGGTTTTTGAGCGACTGTTGCTGCCATACGCCCATCGTTAACCGCTTTTACAGCATCGTCTGTTGCATCAAATCCAACAACTACCACATCTGTTTTACCAGCCGATTTTAATGCCTCAAGCGCACCTAATGCCATTTCATCGTTATGAGCAAATACTGCTTTTATATCGCTATTCGCTTGCAAAATATTTTCCATAACGGATAACCCTTTCGCACGGTCAAAATCAGCTGCCTGTTTTGCTACTACTTTTAAAGACTTATCAGCTACTTTATGGAATCCTTTCCCACGTTCACGAGCAGCAGAGGATCCAGGGATTCCTTCTAACTCAGCAACGTTTGCTCCTTCGCCAACTAATTCACGAATGTAGTCACTAGCCATCTGACCACCTTCTACATTATTTGAAGCGATATGAGAAACAACTTTACCTGAATTTGCAACTCGGTCTACTGTAATAACAGGAACATTCGCTGCATTTGCTGCACTCACTGCTGAAGCAACAGCATCTGAATCGGTTGGATTAATAACAACTACATCGACACCTTTTTGAATTAAATCTTCAACATCGTTTGTTTGCTTCGCTGCATCATTTTGCGCATCAACAGCAATCAACTCAATGCCGCTATCTTTCGCTCTTTTTTCTGCACCTTTTTTCAACGTGACGAAAAATGGATTATTTAAAGTTGAAACAGAAAATCCAACTTTAATAGTTTTAGTTCGACTTTTATCGCTAGAATCCTTTGCCCATTCTGGTGGTTCCATTGAACAACCAGCGGTAACTATCATGATACATGCAACAAGTATAAGCAACCATTTTTTCATGAACTATCCCTCCATTACGCTTTTTTTC
Organism: Bacillus clarus; assembly: GCF_000746925.1. Lineage (GTDB taxonomy): Bacteria > Bacillota > Bacilli > Bacillales > Bacillaceae_G > Bacillus_A > Bacillus_A clarus. The sequence continues at coordinate 3,001,984 of NZ_JMQC01000008.1, read as the reverse complement.
GACGATCAATTAGTACAGCAAGTAAGATTACAAGCCCTTTTACAACTTGTTGAAAGAAAGAAGATACGCCTAATAAATTTAAACCGTTATTTAGCACACCAATGATAAGTACACCGATAAATGTACCAACAATCCATCCTCTTCCACCAGAAAGACTCGTTCCTCCTAGTACAACTGCAGCAATTGCGTCTAATTCGTAAGAAGTACCAGCAGTCGGCTGTGCAGAATCTAATCGTGATGTTAATACAATACCTGCAAGCGCTGCCAAAATTCCGGAAAGACCATAAATCATTACTTTTATTCTTGTAACATTAATACCTGATAATGCTGCTGCTTCTTCATTTCCACCAATTGCAAACGTACGGCGACCAAACGTTGTTTTCTTTAAAATAAAGTACAGTACTGCGAAAGCAATCATCATTGTAACAGCTGGTACTGGAATACCAAGGAAATAACCACGGCCAAACATTTGGAACATTAAGTGATCACCAAGGCCAGTGATCGGACGTCCGTCCATATAAACAAGTGTCAGCCCACGAAAAATAGTCATCGTTGCTAATGTTGCAATAAATGGCGCTACTTTCCCCTTCGCAATGATGATACCGTTTATAATCCCCATTACAAGACCAGCAAGTAATCCGACTGCCATTGCAAGGAACGGATCCATGCCACTTGCCATCATTCCAGCAACAAGTGCACTTGATAATGCTAAAATAGAACCTACCGATAAGTCAATACCCCCTGTTAAAATAACGAAGGTCATTCCAAATGCAATGAGTGCATTAATCGATACTTGGCGCATTATATTAAATAAATTTGGAATTTCAATAAACGCTGGATTTAATGCCGTAATCACTACAACGATAAGCACCAGTCCAATTAAAGAACCTAGTTGTTGCAATATATTCCCCTTCTTAGCCATATCTTACTCCCCCCCTGTAGCTAGTGCCATAATAGACTCTTGCGATGCCTGATTTTTCTCTAAAATACCACCGACTTTTCCTTCATGAATTACGAGAACACGATCGCTCATCCCTAAAACTTCTGGAAGTTCAGACGATACCATAATGACGGCGTCCCCTTGTGTTGTAAGCTTATTCATAATCGAGTAAATCTCTTTTTTAGCCCCAACATCAACGCCTCGCGTTGGCTCATCTAAAATGAGTAATTGAGGATGAATACCGAGCCACTTTGCAATTACAATCTTTTGCTGATTCCCACCAGAAAGAGATTTTACAGCTTGTTCTCCATTTGCCGCTTTCACATTAAGAAGCTTCATCATATCCTCTGTAAATTGCTGTTCTACATCTTTATTAACGACGCTTCCTTTTGAAAGACTTTCTAAATTTGGTAAAGCTAAATTTTCACGAATAGAAAAATCTAACACAAGTCCTTCTGATTTTCTATCCTCTGTAATAAAGGCAATTCGTTGTCTAATCGCATCAATTGGACTATCAATTTTCACTTCTTGTCCATTCACAAAGATTTGTCCCGAGTCTAGAGGTTCATATCCAAATATTGCTTTCATAATATCTGTGCGTCCAGCTCCCATCAAGCCAGCTACGCCAAGGATTTCACCTTTTCTAACTTGAAACGAAATATTTTCAAATTTCCCCTTTTTCGTTCCGTTACGCATTTCAAAAATCACTTCACCAATTTGACTATTTCGCTCTGGATAACGTTCTCCAATACTTCGACCAACCATCATACTAACCACTTCATCAAATGATGTTTCTGGAATTAATTTCTTTCCTACGTATTCTCCATCACGCAAAATTGTAATAGCGTCACAAATTGAAAAGATTTCTTCCATGCGATGTGAAATATAAACGAATGAAACTCCCTCTTTCCGTAATTTATTAATAACAATAAAGAGTGTTTCAATTTCACGATCCGTCAGTGCCGCTGTAGGTTCATCCATAATAATAACGCTCGCATTTGTCATTAACGCCTTACCGATTTCAATAATTTGCTGTTGTCCAACTGATAATTCACCGGCTGGCGTAGCACCTTTCACATGAAGGCCGAGATCCGATAATTGCTGCTGAGCGATTGCGTTCATTTGACGCGTGCGTAAAATTCCTGTTTTCCCATACATTAACTCTTTCCCAAGAAACATATTTTCAGCAACCGTTAAATTCGGTAAAATATTCAATTCTTGATGAATAAATGCAATTCCATACTCTTCTGCTTCTTTCGCACTTTTAAAAGTTCGTTCTTGCCCATCAATTGCGACTTGCCCACTATCTTTTTTATATACACCTGTTAAAATCTTCATGAGCGTCGATTTACCCGCTCCATTTTCCCCCATCAATGCATGGACTTCTCCTGTTTCAATCGTAAACTGTGCGTTTTTTAAAACAGGATTGCCATTGAACGCTTTTGAAATGTTTTTCATTTCAATATGCATTCTCATCACATCCCCTTGTTAAAAAATCACGCCCGCATGTAAAATAACATTCGCATAAGGCGTTGCTTCCCCTGTACGAATGATTGCTTTCGCCTGCTTCGTACATTCTTTAAATTCTTCATGAGTTACATATTCAAATGCAGGCTCTTTTAATCGCATTTCGATTTCCTTATTTACCTCTGCATTATTTGTGATAACCTCTTCTGCCAATGTTAATTTCTCAATTGCCATATCATCAGCAACAACTTGTAATACATCTAAAAAACTAGGTTTTCCAATTTCAACTGCTAAATCAATTCGCTTTACGCTATCAGGTATTGGCAACCCGCAATCAGCAATTACGATTGTATCCGTATGTCCTAGTGAAGCGAGGACTGCTGCAATTTCGCTATTTAATACACCATGCTTTTTCATCCGACAATCACCTGTACTTCTCGTACTTTTTCCCTCGTTGGCATACCACCTTGCGCCCCGAGTTTCGTTACAGAAAGACCACCTGCAATATTTGCAAAGCGAATTGCCTTTTGTAATGTTTCACCTTCTGAAAGCGCAACTGCTAATGCACCGTTAAATGTGTCACCAGCACCTGTCGTATCCACTACTTCTACAGAAATGCTCGGAATGTGAACAATTTCTTTACCGTTATGAAAGCGAACACCTTTCGATCCTTCAGTCATTAATAATTTATTTGGATACTTTGCAAGTAACTCTTCAATTGGCGTTGTGAAATCATTTAATACGATGCGGCATTCATGTTCATTTGGTGTAATGTACGTCGCCTTTTCTAAAATATCTTCTGATAAAACTTGTGCCGGAGCCGGATTTAACATCACCGGAATCTTATGTTCTTCACAAATAGCAAGAACGTATTTTACTGTTTCCAATGGAATTTCAAGTTGAAGAACAACCATATCCGCTTTTACTAAAAGATCCTTCGAACGATCTACAATTTGTTCATTCACAAGACGATTTGCACCTTGTACAACGACAATACTGTTATCCTCTTCGGCTAAAACGATATGAGCGATTCCTGTCGTTTCATATGTAACCGGTACCACATAATCGATAAAAACACGCTCATTCTCTAAATTTTTTCTAACTACTATACCGTAATCATCATTTCCTACTGCTCCAACCATCGCTACATTCGCACCTAATCTAGCTGCAGCAACTGCTTGGTTCGCTCCTTTTCCACCTGGGATCGTATGGAATGCTTCGCCAATTACTGTTTCTCCTGCTTTCGGCCGTTTTTTTGAAACAGCCACTAAGTCCATTGAAATACTACCTACTATTGCAATATTCGGCATCTGTTTCCCCTCCTTATTTCGTTGTATTTCGTTCTATAATTTCAATCGGTAAACGATGATGCTCTACTTCTAATGTATTGCCTTCCATTTGTTCTAACAATAATTCTGTTGCAATTCTCCCCATCTCATAAATCGGTTGTGCAACTGTCGTAATAGATGGATACATCATTTCTGTTAAAGAAATCCCGTCAAATCCGATAATTTGTAAATCTTCTGGAATAGACATACCTTTTTGGAGCGCAGCCTTTACAACACCAATTGCAATTAGATCATTCCCGGCAACAATTCCATCAATATGCGGGTATTCTTCTAATAATTCCATCGCTACACGCTCGCTATTAGCTGGATCAAACGTACTCTCTGCAATCATATAAGAAAGATTATGTTGTGTAATAATATCTACAAAACCTTCAAAACGTTCATTAGCTGTACTCACATCACGTGGTCCGCGAATATGCGCAATATGTTTACACCCTTTATCTAACAGTAATTTTGTCGCAGCCTGACTCCCTGCATAATTATCTGCATATACAGTAGGAATACGCTCATTAAACATTCGGTCAATTGCGATAACTGGCACAGATAAACTCATGTAATTCACACTATTTTGCGGATTCGTCGCTACAATAAACCCATCAACGTTATTTTGTCTAAGTACATCAATATATTGCTTCTCTTTTTCTAAACTTTCATCAGAATTACAAAGTACAACTGTATAACCTTGTTTATGCGCTACATCTTCTACAGCACGTGCAACTTCTGGAAAGAATGGATTCACGATATTCGGAACGACTAAGCCAATTAAACGAGACTTTTTATTATATAGTGAACGAGCTACTGTACTAGGTTTGTAATCTAATAACTCAATCGCTCGTTCCACTTTCTTTAATGTATCCTCATGAACATAACCGTTTTTATTTAAAACTCTGGAAACGGTCGCAACAGATACTCCCGCTAATTTTGCAACATCTTTAATCGTACTCATTCTTTTCCCTCTCCATTTCATGTAACCGTTTACAGAAAATAATATAACGTATTTATAAAAATACGTCAATCATTTCTCTTAAAAAAAGCTTTAAGGTTATACTGTAAATAAAAAAGCATCACCATAAGGCGATGCTTCTCTTCAATTATGAATACGATACATTTGTTTCTTTTTCTTCTACAGCAGGTTCTTCTGCATCTTTTTTACGATCAGAAAGTTTAATCTTCTGTAAGAAAAGTGTAAAGACCGCACCTACTACAATAAATACTAACCCTGTTAAAAATACCGTATGAAGTGAATCCACTAAAGAGTTTTTCAAAATTGGTACGATGCTATTAGCAAATGTTTCTGGCATTTGTTTTAATGCCTCTGGACTAAAGAGCATAGAATACAAACCTTGTGGATCCGTATGAATCATATCTTTAAACTTCGTTACCATTTGTCCCGCTTCTTTCGGGAATGTATCTAATACAGGTACTAATTTATTTGTTAATGTTGTACCTGAAGTATTATTCATAATTGATCCTAAAATTGTAATACCAAACGTTCCACCAATTTGACGGAAGAATTGACTTGATGATGTTACAACACCAAGATCTTTTTTCGGAAAACTTTCTTGCAATGCTAATGTTAATGTTGGCATAACAAGACCCATTCCTAAACCGATAACCATCATATAAGAAGTCGCAGTAAGCTTAGTTGTGTGCATATCCATCGTTGTTAATAACCAGAAACCACCAGCCATAATAAGCATCCCTGTAATAATTTGTGGCTTCACACCGACTTTTAATACAAGTTGACCACCGATAATACTCATGACAATCATTGTAATCATCATTGGCGTCATAATCGTTCCTGATTCAGCAGCACTTACGCCTACAATTCCTTGCATGAAGAATGGTACGAACATAATAGCACCAAACATTCCGATACTCATAAAGAAGCCAATCGCATTTAGTAATGTAAATGTACGATTTTTAAAGAAATGCATCGGTAAAATTGGTTCTTCTGCTTTTGTTTCAACAATAACAAAGCTAACGATACCCATGACAGCTAATGCAAATAACCCAATAATTTGCCAAGAACCCCATGCGTAATCTTTCCCGCCAAATGTTAACGCAAGTAATAAACTTACAACTCCGAGAATCATCGTGAAGATTCCAGCGATGTCAATTTTTATTGGTCCTGTTTGTTTATGTGATTTTAATCCCATTGCGATAAAGATAGTTGCCAAAATACCAACCGGTAAATTGATATAGAATACCCATCTCCAGTTAACTGCATCTACAATCCAACCACCAACTTGTGGTCCAATTACAGAAGCAAGACCATATAAAGCTCCAAAAATCCCTTGCCATTTTGCACGTTCTTTACCCGTGAACATATCCCCGATAATAATCATAGCCATTGGCATCATAATACCGCCGCCAAGACCTTGAATACCACGGAAAATAATTAATTCTGTCATACCGTTTGCCATACCACATAACGCTGAACCAATCATAAAGATAACTAGCCCTGTTATATATACGTTACGACGTCCAAGTAAATCCGCTAATTTACCTGCAATCGGTACGACCGTTGTTGATGTTAACATGTAAGCTGTCGTTAGCCATGTCATTAAACTTAATCCGCCTAGTTCACCGACAATACGCGGCATTGCTGTACCAACGATTGTTCCGTCCAGTGCAGCAAATAGCATAGCGATTACTAAACCGATTAACAACAACTTTCTATTTTGATTTTCTTGTTGTTCCATGTAATCTCCTCAATTCCTCTTAGTTTTTCTCTTTTTTCTCAGGTGTCCTGCAAATAATTTCCTCTAACTTTTCGAATAGACGTAATAAATCTTCTCTTTCTTGCAATTCTAATTGGGAGAAGTATTTTGCAATATGCTCATTACGAGCTGCCATCGCCTCTTCTAATGTATCTTTCCCCTTTTTCGTTAGCTCAATGACAACAACACGGCGATCATCTTTATCGTGATAGCGCTCTACCAATTCATGATCAATTAAACGATCAATCATCACTGTAATCGCGCTCGGTTTTACATACATTTTCTTCGCTAATGTTGTCGCTCTTGAAGCTCCGTAATGATCTAAAATCTTCAAAATATAAAACTGTGGTGGTGTAAGTCCTGATGCTTGCATTTGTTCTAATAACTCTGTTTGCATTTTCTTTCCTATCGTAAATGCTAGAGCTTGGATTTTATCAATATGAGTCATATCATTTGGCATGTTATCCACCTCTTATTTAAACAATAAAATATTTAATGTATTTAAATATTAACCCTGAGAACAAAATCCGTCAACACCTTTTATTTATAAAAACGTTTACATTTTTGTCACAAAGTTGTATAATTTTCGTCGAAGTTAATATTGACAGTCACGGAGAATGAGAGTATAAGGCTATGAATCATAAAAAAGGAAACTTTTTTTATATTTCATGGCCTTTTTGTATTCTCGCTGTCTAAAAACGCTTCTAATAACAAAGGAGGATTTTCAGGTTATGTTTTTAACTCAATTATTTAAGCCTGCGCCGCATACAGAACGCTTGCCTGCTGATCGTGTTGATAGTGAATATCGCAAATTGCGTTTGCAAGTATTTTTAGGCATTTTCATCGGTTATGCAGGTTACTACTTTGTTCGAAAGAATTTTTCACTAGCAATGCCATATCTTATCGAACAAGGTTTTAGTAAAGGGGAACTTGGCGTTATCCTTTCAGCAGTATCGATCGCCTATGGATTAAGCAAATTTATTATGGGTATTGTATCCGACCGTTGTAACCCTCGCTATTTCTTAGCAGCTGGGCTATTTTTATCAGGTATCATTAATATTATTTTCGGTTCATTTTCTTTCATTACAACGAGCATTATACTCATGTTTGTACTTCAATTTTTAAATGGATGGGTACAAGGTATGGGCTGGCCCCCTTGCGGTCGTACGATGGTTCACTGGTTCTCTATTAGTGAACGCGGTACGAAAATGTCTATTTGGAACGTCGCTCATAATGTCGGTGGAGCACTAATGCCTTCTCTCGTTACATTAGGCCTATATTTATTTGCAAATGACTGGCAAAGTATATTTTACTTCCCAGGTACTCTTTCAATTTTAGTTGGGATTTATGTATTAATTACGATGCGTGATACTCCTCAATCTTGCGGGCTACCATCCATTGAGGAACATACTGGTGAACATCCACCAGATGAAAAAGTAAAAGATCGCGAACGTGAACTTTCGGTAAAGGAAATTTTATTTACATACGTATTAAATAATAAATTTTTATGGTACATCGCTATCGCTAACGTATTCGTATACTTTGTCCGCTACGGTGTTGTAGACTGGGCTCCTACTTACTTAGTAGAAGAAAAAAGCTTTACTCATAGTAGCTCTCGTACTGCTTATGCCCTATATGAATGGGCTGGTATTCCAGGTACACTTCTTTGTGGATGGATGAGTGATAAACTATTTAAAGGACGCCGCGCACCTGCCGGTATTTTATTTATGGTCGGTGTATTCATTGCCGTTCTCGTATACTGGCTAAACCCTGCTGGTCATCCAATGATTGATAGTATCGCACTTGTCGCAATTGGATTTTTAATTTACGGGCCAGTTATGCTAATTGGTCTACATGCTCTTGACTTAGCACCGAAAAAAGCTGCTGGAACTGCAGCTGGTTTAACTGGCTTCTTCGGTTATCTAGGCGGAGCAGCATTTGCTAGTGCTGCTATGGGCTTTATTGTAGATGCATTCGGATGGGATGGCGGGTTCATCTTATTACTTGCATCTTGCATACTTGCCATTGTTTTCCTTGCTCTTACTTTAAATACAGGCTCCTCGAAATCAAAACAAGCTTAAATCTTGCAAGACTAAATATTATATTTCACAAAAAACGAGAGACAGTTCTTTCCAGAACACCTCTCGTTTTTTCTACATATACCGCTTTTTTCTTACAAATAATTCATTTTCCCCCTCATTATTTTGTTAACGCTTTCAGATGTCTTTTCGCTTTAACTTCAGCTATTAAATTTTTATATAAAAAGATTTTTGAATATTTTCTCAACTTATTCTTGTCAAACTATGTCAATTTATATTAAAATAGCAACAACATACAAAATATTTGGTTTTTTCAGAAAGATGGAGGGATAGCCATGAAGAATCCACTTCTTCGTATTGAAAACTTGCAAACTTCCTTTCGTATACAAGATCAGTATCATGCGGCAGTTGATAATGTATCCTTAACTGTTCATGAAAATGAAATTGTTGCTATTGTTGGTGAGTCAGGATGCGGAAAAAGTGCACTTGCCCTTTCCATTATGCGTTTGCATAATGAAGCAAATACAAAATTACAAGGGCAACTTTACTATAGAGATAAGGATTTACTGACTATGTCAGCCGCAGAAATGAATAAAGTACGCGGATCAAACATCGGTATGATTTTCCAAGAACCTCTTACAGCTTTAGATCCTCTTATGACAGTTGGAAAACAAATCGAAGAAAACTTAGACTACCATACAAACCTATCAAAAGCAGAAAAGAAAGAACGCACCTTAGAACTACTCCATCAAGTTGGTATTCCAAAACCAGAACTTACATATAAACAATACCCACACGAATTATCTGGTGGAATGAGACAAAGAATTGTTATCGCAATTGCAATTGCTTGTAAACCCGGACTTATTATTGCGGATGAACCGACAACCGCTCTTGACGTAACAATTCAAGCACAAATTCTAGACCTATTAAAATCTATCCAAGAACAAACGAAAATGGGCATCATTTTAATTACACATGATTTAAGTGTTGTCGCTGAAACGGCTGATCGCATCGTCGTTATGTATGCAGGACAAATTGTAGAAACAGGAACGGTTGAAGAGATCTTTAATAACCCTCTTCATCCATATACACGTTCCTTATTAAACTCTATTCCATCTGCATACGCTGAGAAAGAAAAATTACATGTTATTCAAGGGGTTGTTCCTTCATTAGCGAAACTTCCTCGCATGGGTTGCCGATTCCAAGCTCGAATTCCATGGGTTAGACCAGACCAACATGAAGAAGATCCCGTTTTACATGAAGTAAGGCCAGACCATTGGGTACGTTGCACTTGCTACAAGCATTTCAACTTCCAAGATAAGAAAGGAGATGACGTAACTCATGGCACTGCTTAAAGTAGACGATTTAAAAGTACACTTTCCAATTAAAGGTGGTATTTTCGGTCGCACATTAGACTACGTACGGGCTGTTGATGGTGTCAGTTTTGAATTACAACCTGGTGAAACGTATGGAATCGTTGGGGAATCCGGGAGTGGCAAATCAACAACCGGAAAAGCAATTATGCACTTAACGAAAGCGACAGGCGGTAGCATTCATTTTAATAATAGAGATTTAACAAAGTTAAGTCGCTCTGAACTAAGAGAACAACGAAAAGATATTCAAATGATTTTCCAAGATCCATATTCATCCTTAAATCCAAAGAAACGCGTTATGGATATTATTGCAGAACCACTTCGGAATTTTGAGAAACTCTCACCTGATGAAGAGCGTAGAGCTGTTCAAGATTATCTTGATAAAGTTGGGTTAAATCCAGAGTCTATTTATAAATATCCACATGAATTTTCCGGTGGACAAAGACAGCGGATTGGTATTGCACGCGCACTTACATTAAAACCGAAGCTTATTATTGCAGATGAGCCAGTATCTGCACTTGACGTATCTGTACAGGCACAAGTATTAAACTTCTTGCAAGATTTACAAGCTGAACTCGGACTAACATACTTATTCATTAGTCACGATTTAGGTGTAATCCGCCATATGTGCGACCGTATCGGTGTTATGTATCGTGGACGACTTGTTGAAGAGGCAACCAGCTCCGAGATTTATAAAAATCCGCAGCACATCTATACGAAGCGCCTAATATCAGCAATTCCTGATATTCGTCCAGAAAACCGAGAACAACAACGTAAACTACGTCGTGAGGTAAGTACTGAATACGAGAAATCATACGAAAATTATTTCAATGAAAACGGTCGTGCTTACGATTTAAAACCAATCTCGCCAACGCACCGGGTGGCATTACCATAAGGGAGTGATAAAACATGTGGAAGTTTATACTACGGAGATTTTTAATTATGATTCCGCAAGTATTTTTATTAAGTGTACTAGTCTTTGCTCTTGCTAAAGCAATGCCAGGTGATGCATTAAGTGGCGCTGAACTAGCAAACCCGAAAGCAGATCCAAAAATAATTGAAGAACAACGTGAGAAATTAGGTTTAAATGACCCTCTTCCTACTCAATATGTACACTGGATTTCCAATGCTGTGCAAGGGGATTTCGGTATTTCATATGCTCATAAATTAAAAGTAACAGATATTATCGGAGAACGCCTTGGGAATACGATATTGTTAGCTCTTCTTATTCTTATTCTTACTTACTTAATTGCAATCCCACTTGGTGTTATAAGTGGACGTTGGAATGATACGTGGGCTGATCGACTCATTACACTCTATAACTTTTTAGGATTCGGTACACCACTCTTTATTTTCGGATTAGTAATGCTATTCTTATTCGGATTTTTATATCCAATTTTCCCTACGAGTGGTAGCGTTGATCCGCAAGTTACAGCCGGAACATTTGATTACTATGTAAGTAAATTCAATCATATGATTTTGCCAGCTTTATCTGGGGCATTAATTGGAACAGTAGGAACTGTACAATATTTACGAAGCGAAATTATTGATACGAAACATAAAGATTTTGTACGCACGGTAAAAGCAAAAGGTGTACCAGAATCTAAAGTATATTCAAGACACATTTTACGAAATTCATTTTTACCAATCGCAGCATTCCTAGGCTATGAAATTACAGGTTTAGTTGGGGGCTCTATTATTCTAGAAAATATTTTCGGCTATCCAGGAATTGGCCAACTATTTTTCCAATCTATCACTCAACGTGATTTCAGTGTCGTAACTGCTCTTGTATTATTTACTGGATTCGCAACGCTACTTGGAACTCTTCTTTCCGATATTATTCTAAGCATCGTTGATCCACGTATTCGTATTGATTAATGGAGGTGAAGAAACGTTATGTTAGCAAATCCTGAAAAACAAACTGAAGTCATTCATTACGAAAAAAGCCCTTCTGGTTTCTCCATTATGTGGCGTGAATTTCGTAAAGATAAACTAGCAATGTTTTCACTATTCTTTTTAGCACTAATACTACTAGCCGTTTATGCAACATCTTTTATTATGAAGCAAGAGGACATTGTCCGAGTTGATTTATTTGCTATTTACGATCCTCCCTCCGCTGAACATTGGTTAGGAACTGATTACGGGGGCCGGGATATTTTCGGACAATTAATTATTGGTACACGTAACTCCTTTACAGTTGGTTTATCCATCACTCTTTTAGCAACCCTTATCGGTCTTACGATGGGACTAATTGCTGGTTATTTTGGAGGTGTTGTAGATAACATCATTATGCGTTTTATCGATTTCATGATGATTTTACCATTCTTAATGATTGTTATCGTGTTTATCTCACTCGTTCCAACTTTCAACATTACAACATTTATTCTCATAATGACCGCTTTCTTATGGGTCGGAAAAGCAAGGCTTATACGATCTAAAGTATTGACTGAGAAGGAACTGGATTACGTATCTGCATCAAAAACGTTAGGAACACCAAATTGGAAGATAATCTTCCAGCAAATATTACCTAATTTAAGTTCTATTATCATCGTAAATATTACATTAAATCTTGCTGGTAACATCGGGATTGAGTCTAGTTTAACTTACTTAGGATTCGGTCTACCAGAAAGCACACCGAGTCTTGGTACACTTGTAAGTTACGCAACAAACCCAGATGTATTGCAAGAAAAATGGTGGATTTGGTTACCTGCATCAATCATGATTTTAGTGTTGATGCTGTGTATAAATTTTATTGGTCAAGCGTTAAAACGTGCGGCTGATGCAAGACAAAGAAAAGGATAAGGGGTGGACGGTATGAACAAACCAAAATTTTACAAAGTATTAAGTACACTTGCAGCTTCGACATTATTACTATCTGCATGTGGGGGTGCTGATAGCAGTAGTAAACAAACGAGCAATACAAAGAAAGTGGAAACAGATAAATTTAGCTCTGCTGTAAAAAATGATAATAAAGAAATTAAAGATGGATCATTAACATATGGACTCGTTTCAAATTCACCTTTCGCTGGTGTTTTAAGTAGAGTTTTATATGAAGTTGCTCCAGATGCTGAAGTTCTAGATTTCTTCGATGAAGCATTATTATCTACAGATAAAAACTGGGAAATCAGTAACGATGGTGCTGCAACTTATAAGATTTCAGAAGATAAGAAAACAATTACAATTTCAATTAAAGATAATGTAAAGTGGCATGATGGTAATCCTGTAACAGCTGAAGATTTAGAATATTCTTACCTCATCATTGGTAGCAATAAATATACAGGAATCCGTTACGATACACAAATGCAAATGATTGAAGGAATGGAAGAATATCATGCTGGAAAAGCTGACAAAATTTCTGGTATTAAAGTAGTTGATCCAAAAACCATTTCCATTACTTATAAAGAAGTAAACCCTTCTCTGAAAACAGGTATTTGGACATACCCTACCCCTAAAAAATATTTAGGTGATGTACCAATTGAAAAGCTTGCTGAATCTGATAAAGTCCGTAAAAATCCAATTGGATTTGGACCATTTAAAGTTAAAAAAATGGTTCCTGGTGAATCCGTTGAGTATGAACGTTTCGACGATTACTGGGGTGGCAAACCTAAGCTGAAAAATGTAACTTTAAAAGTTGTAAATCCATCTATTGTTAGTGCATCTCTGAAAAAAGGTGATATTGATATTGCAGCAATTACTGCTGATCAATATCCGAACGTAAGTAAATTAAAAAATACACAACTAATTGGTAAAACTGACCTTGCTTACACTTATATCGGATTTAAGTTTGGACATATGGACAAAGCAAAGAACGAAGCTGTGATGGATAAAGATAAGTTCAAAGACGTTCGTTTACGTCAAGCGATGGCATATGCTATTGATAGAGAAAAATTAGCAGAAAAAGTATATTACGGACTTCGCGTTCCAGCTAACTCTCCAATTCCACCATCTATGCCTAAGTACCATAATAATAAAGTTGGTGCATATAACTTAGATGTAGATAAAGCGAAGAAATTATTAGATGAAGCTGGATATAAAGATAAAAACGGTGATGGATTACGTGAGGATCCACAAGGTAATGAATTTAAAATTAACTTCTTAGCTAGTAGCGGTTCTCAAACAAGTGAGCCACTTGCGAAATTCTATATTCAATCTTGGAAAGATATCGGTTTAAAAGTAGAACTTGTTGATGGACGCTTACACGAATTTAATGCATTCCGTGACATGATTAAGAAAGATGATCCGAAGATTGATATTTTCTCTGGTGCTTGGAACACTGGTTCTGACCCTGACCTTTCTGGCCTATGGGGCAAAGATGCTGGATTTAACTATCAACGCTGGGTAAATGATGAAAATACGAAGTTATTAAACGAAGGTTTATCTGCAAAAGCTGCTGATGATAAATATCGTAAAGAAGTATACGATAAATGGCAAAAATTAATTCATGACGAAGCACCAATGATCCCAATTCATTACACATTCGATTTAACAGGTGTAAATAAGCGTGTTAAAAATTATGATGTTGCTCCTGGTGTAAATTCATTATGGAAAGACGTTACCGTAACAAATGAAAAACCAGAAGTAGAAAAATAAGCATAAAATAGCTCTTAGCATTTACTTACATGCTAAGAGCTATTTTTTACTTACAGTTCTTTTCTTACTATTTATGACAACCAATTCCTTTCCCTACTATTAAAACATTTGCTAAAACATCTTTACTAAAACAGCTAACATAACAGATCCAGCGAATCCACCTAAACAAATAAGACTTACCCCTTGGCTATATGATAAATTTTGAAATCCCTTCATTTCTTTCATCCTCCCTATCTCCTCTTTGATACTCTTATTTTATCAATGGAATAATTTTCATAACATCGATTTTACTGACAACTACCTTACAATTTTGTAAGTTAACGATTTTTTCAACTTATATCTCTATTATTTCCACATTTCAAACTCCTTTATACATAAAAAAGACCTCGAATTATATCAAGGCCTTGCTTACGCTACAGAATATTTCATTCAATTTTATTTTACAATCATCACCGGACATTTCACACGCTTTGCTATTTTATGACTTACACTACCGAGTACCATTTCTTGCAATGTATTTAACCCCCTACTTCCAACAACAACAAGATCGATATCTCCTGTATTTACATATTGAACGAGCGTATCTCCAGGATCACCATGTAGAATCGTAATCTTATAGGAAACGGCCTCTCTCTTTAATAAAGTCTCAATTTCTTTTAATTTATCTTTTCGACTAGCTGAAATTGTTTCCAAATCTGTTTGTCCTTGTATAATATCTGATTTCGCCGTTCTATTATCTACTACATATACAACTTCAACGTTTGTTTCTTCACTGAATTTAGCAATATGTGTAGCATGCTGTGCCGCACGAAGTGCATGTCCAGAACCATCACACGCTAGTATAATCTGCTTGTACATATGCTGAAGCTCCTTTCATTATCCTACTCGTATTATAATATAAAGCCCCCTAAAAAGGGGGCTTTATTAACTAGCAATTCGTTTATTATAAGTAGCTAACTTTGCAACAAGTTTTGAGCTACGTTCATTTAATCCTGTTATCTTTACTTTCACACCACTTTGCTCATACTTCATAACAACTTTATCAATTGCAGCCACGGCTGAATCATCCCATACGTGTGCATGAGTAAAGTTCATCTCAATTTCCTTTACATCTTCTTTATGCTGAAATACATTTATAAAATCTGCCGTAGATGCGAAGAATAGTTGGCCGTGAATTTCGTATATTTTCTTATTTTCAATATATAAATGTTTCACGTGAATCTTTGCCATATTAAATGCAATTAAAACGGCACTAATTACCGTCCCAATAATAACGCCTAATCCTAGATTATGTGTGATAAGAACAACAACAACTGTTACGATCATAACAAAAGCATTCCCTTTTGGTACTTTATGAATCGTCGCTACAGAGTTCCAATCGAACGTTCCAATGGAAACCATAATCATAACAGCAACTAAAGCAGCCATCGGAATATGAACAACGTAATCACCTAAAACAAATAGCAATACGATTAAAAAGCCACCGGCTACAAACGTCGATAATCTCCCGCGACCACCCGATTTAATATTAATAACAGATTGTCCAATCATCGCACATCCTGCCATTCCTCCGAAGAACCCAGCGACAATGTTTGCAATACCTTGGCCACGCGCTTCCTTATGTTTATTACTTTCCGTATTTGTCATATCGTCTAAAACCGAAGCTGTTAATAATGACTCTAGTAACCCAATAATCGCAAGCATAACTGAGTACGGTAAAAGAATACCTAATGTCTCTAGTGTAAATGGTACATCAGGAATACGAAAGAACGGTAATTCTTTCGGTAAGCTTCCCATATCTCCTACTGTTTTCAACTGCAATCCGCTCATAAGTGCAATGCTTGTCACAATAATAATTGAAATAAGTGTAGACGGTACAGCTGTTGTAATACGTGGAAATACATATATAATTACAAGTCCTAACGCTACAAGTGCATACATTTGCCAAGTTGCATTTTTAAAATGCGGTAATTGTGCTGTAAAAACTAAAATTCCAAGTGCATTTAAAAAACCACTCATAACTGATTTAGGGACAAACTTCATAAATGAACTGAGTTTGAACACGCCAAAAATAATTTGGACAATACCTGTTAATATTGTCGCAGCAAATAAATATTGCAAACCGTGATCTTTAACGAGCGTCACCATTAATAATGCCATTGCACCTGTTGCAGCTGAAATCATTCCAGGTCTTCCACCAACAAATGAAATTGTAACCGCAATACAAAAGGCTGCGTATAATCCAACGGTCGGATCCACGCCTGCAATAACGGAGAAAGCTATCGCTTCAGGAATTAAAGCTAAAGCAACAACAATACCCGATAACACATCCCCTTTCACATTAGAAAACCAGTCATTTTTTATCGTTTGAAACAAAGTACCACTCCTCTACTCTTTTATAATTTGATTTTCCCCATAAGAAAATCAGGGCCGACTGCACGAAGGCTATTATATAACGAATAGAAGATTTTTTTCTATGTAAAAGTTTCCTAAAAAAAAGAACGCTGCCTTATGCAGCGTCTTTCTCATTTAATGCCCACCATGCCCTTCGCCATTTTCTTGAATAATCTCTAACCTCTCATCTAATATACCTTGGGTTTCAAATGAAATATTTTCAGTATTCCCTAATAAAAATCCATGATTATATGGACCGAGTGTTGGATCGTCTTTGAATTTCGGCTGAATAGTAGCAAGGAAGTCATACACTGGTTGTGAAGCTTTACCTTCCTCTAACACTACAACAGGTGCGTGTTTACCCATATGTGAAAAAGGTGCTCCCGCAATTGCTAATTCTGGTGTTTTGCTTGAAACAAATGACAAACCGTGACCTGGTTTCGTGAATCCCCAGCCAAATTTTGTTTTTTCATCTTTAAACTTCGCAAATGCAATAGAATTTTCTATTGGAGTCTCTCCACTAATACGCGTTACTTTCCCGTATTTAC
This sequence comes from Bacillus clarus, assembly GCF_000746925.1. Taxonomy (GTDB): domain Bacteria; phylum Bacillota; class Bacilli; order Bacillales; family Bacillaceae_G; genus Bacillus_A; species Bacillus_A clarus. The sequence continues at coordinate 2,984,561 of NZ_JMQC01000008.1, read as the reverse complement.
TTAACTCTTTTTCTACTTCTTTTGAAACAATTTTTTCTGGTCCTAACACATATATATTTGCTTTATCTTTTCTCATCTTTAGCGCCTCAATTGTCGCTTCTGGCACCTTGTCTTTTTCTACATATAAAAGAGGTTCAGGCATATGAGAAATCCAATTTACGGCTGGTGTTGTATATAAACGCCCTTCTTCCTCAGACGAACCGATAATAACGCTATTTGGATAATTTCCTGTTATATCGGCATACTCTTTATCAACATCTTTTGCAAATTTAGCTGGATCCGTTTCTTTTATTTGCTTTACTTTATAGTCTTTTAATTGCTCGAGTGCAGAAGCACCTACCTCTCCCATCACCATAATTTGTGTTCCATCTTTCGTTCCGAGCGGATTTAATCGTTTTATTTCTTTTAATGTCATTTCTGGCACCGTTTCTTTTTCTATAAATAAAATCGGTCCGTTATTCGGATGGTGAATAAGATCGGCACTTGCAATGCCTAATTGCCACTCGTTAGATGGCACTAAAATGACTGCTCCTGGTTGATTCTCTTTATGCGTTGCTGGCCATATTGTTTGTGATGTTAACACTGCCATTTGCAAAGGATCATTCGTATTTAATCTCGTTATATTTTTTAAACTTGTCGTTAACAAATCATTAGCTGCACCTGCATTCATTTCTTTCGGTGCGTTCACCTCATGGTTCATCTTCATTTCCTTTTGCTGCTCGTTCTTCTTCTCTTTTGTAGATTCATGATTTTTATGATCTGTATTCGTTTGTCCGCATGCCGCAAGGCCGGCTGCCATCATTATTGTAACGCCCAAAATTCGGGTTGTTTTTTTCATCATATCGCCTCCATGCTTATCATTTTCGAGCCAATACCCTTTACCGAAAATATGGATTTCAACTATACGATAGCAGGCAATTCTGAAGAAATTATGCAGACGCATCATAATCTGCACCATTTCTTCACGATTTTGCATTACACTTTAAGTAATGAATACAAATATGGAGGGTACTCTATGACTGATATATTACTCGTAGATGATGAACCGAGAATGTTAGAATTATTAACGCTCTATCTTACTCCAATCGGATATAACTGCGTATGTACCACATCAGGAGAAGAAGCTATTTCATACATAGAAAATCAAAACTTTAAATTTGTTTTGCTCGATATTATGATGCCGAAAATGGACGGATGGGAAACGTGCAAGAGAATTCGCTCATTTAGTACGGTTCCCATCATTATGGTAACGGCTCGTGATCAAACGGTAGACGTCGTTCAAGGGTTAAAAATCGGAGCAGATGATTATGTTACGAAGCCTTTTCATGAAGAAGAACTTCTCGCACGAATCGAAGCTGTCTTACGGCGCACAAATCAACATGAACAAATACAATATCACAGCATCTTATGGGATGAATCAAAACATTTCGTTTCTGTCCATAATCAAGAAATCTCCCTTACGCCAATAGAATTTTCTTTACTTGGATTATTTTTACGCCATATAAATTACGTACTAAACCGTGAGCAGCTTATTGAACAAATTTGGGGTTTCAATACGAATACTGAGGATCGTACAGTCGATTCACATATTCGTAATTTACGTGATAAGTTACGTAAAGCAAGCTTTCCAATCGATCACCATTTAAAGACGGTGTATGGAATAGGTTATCGATGGATCGATATTGAAAATTGAGGGGTTACACGATGAAGCGAATTTCTATTCAACTCGGATTTTATTTTTTAATTGTTACACTTTTAATTGAAAGTGTCCTATTTGTCTTACTCTATTATAGCCTTGTGAATACGAGGGTAAATGAAGAAATGACGGCACTATTAAAGCGTGGAAATAGTCATCGTGACGTCCTTGAGAAGTATTTTGACGGGCAAACAATCTCACATATCGCCTTAATGGAATCAGAAGCGGAGACGACCGTTGTTATTACAAATACGAATAAAGACATATTAGCAAAATCAAATGAAATCGATGCTACTGTAAGAAAACATATTAAAGGGATGAAAACAAGTACGGATCATAATGGGGCAATTATAGAAAACCATTGGAAAACATCTAATTATATATGTACAGTTAGCCCAATTGTAGTTGAGGGAAAAACAGAAGGTTATGTTTATATGTTTCTCGGAACGGAATCCATCGAAGAAATGATTAATGGACTAAAGAGACAATTTATTATCGCTGGCATTGTTACTTTCTTATTCACAGCCATCACAATTTTTCTATTATCACGCTTATTAACAAAACCGCTGCTACACATGAAACAAGCTACTGAAAAAATGAGCAAAGGTGATTTGTCGGTTTCATTAACAACGAATCGTAACGATGAGATTGGTGAACTAGCACAGTCTATTCAAACTCTCGCAAATGATTTGCATTATATGAAAACTGAAAGAAGCGAATTTTTAGCAAGTGTGGCTCACGAATTAAGAACACCTTTAACGTATGTAAGAGGCTATGCTGACATTGCATTAAAAGAAAACACGACACCTGAGCAACGCCTACGATATGTATCCATTATAAAAGACGAATCTGATTATATTACGAACTTAGTACAAGATTTATTTGTTCTTGCTCAAATGGAAAAACATAGCTTTTCTATTCAAGTAAAGAAAGTTCATTTACAAGCATTTCTTACTCGTATCACTACAAAAGTAAACGTTATGTATGGAGAAAAACATATTAAAGTTTCTTTCACATGTCCTTCTTCGCTCTCAGTAAGCCTAGATGAGCAACGTTTTGAACAAGTTATCGTTAATATTTTAAACAATGCGTATCGACATTCAAAGATGTATTCTCATATACAAATCTCAGTTACAGAGAAACAAACACATGTTGAGATTGCAATTACAGACGCAGGTGAAGGCATTCCGGAAGAAGACCTACTTCATATTTTTGACCGCTTTTATCGCGTTGATAAAGCGAGATCACGAGCTACAGGTGGAACTGGCCTTGGGCTTGCTATTGTGAAAGAAATTGTGGAACTACATGGCGGGAATATTGCTGTAACAAGTGAAGTTGATCATGGGTCTTGCTTTACGATTTCATTACCATCCGTATAATAAAACACGACTATACATCGATAGTCGTGTTTTATTATCATTTAGGATTTCACTTTATAATATAGGTTTACAAATTGTCCAAAACGTTTTGTATCCATTAAAGTTAAATCAATTTGCGGATTTTTTTCTTTAAATAACGGAATACCCGAACCTAATATATGAGGTGTAATCGTAACAATATATTCATCAATTAAATTACTCTTAAAGAATTCTCTCAGTAGACTCCCTCCACCGACCATCCATATTTTAGATCCTTCTTGCTCTTTTAACCTTTTCGCGAACTCCACTATATCTTCATTTACAAACTCCACATGTTCATTCGAACCTTTTTCTGAATTAGTAAAGACGTAACATTTTTTATCCGAGTACGGAAATGTTTCCGTATGCTCTACCACATAATCGTACGTTCTCTTTCCCATGATTATTGTATCAATCGATTCATACATCTCTGTATAACCGTTGTCTCCCTCTCCTTCCGTTTCGATTAACCATTGTAAATCATCATCTTCTTTCGCAATAAACCCATCTAAGCTCGCTGCAATAAATAAAACAATTTTACGTGACATATTCTTTCCTCCTTATAGCTTATATTGATAAAATCATTATGTAAGCACTATACTAATCGTAAAACATGACAAGTAATGTCATGTTAAAAAGAAACAGGTGATATATTTGTCAAAAGCAAAGCGTTTATTAGATATTCTTATATTTGCTTCTGCAAAAAGAACATTTACAGCTCAGGAAATAGCTGATGAATTTAATATTTCCGTTCGTACTGTCCATCGCTATATTTTAGATTTAAGTGATATGGGTTTACCCATTTACGCTGAACAAGGTCGTAACGGAGGCTATAAAGTATTAACAAGTAACATGCTTCCCCCCATTTTATTTACCGAAGAAGAAGCGGTCTCCATCTTTTTTGCATTTCAATCTTTAAGCTACTATCGTAATTTGCCTTTTAATACAGAAATCAATTCTGTAACTCATAAACTGTATAGCTCTCTACAAAATGATGCGAAAGCTAAAGTTGATAAAATACGTTCTTATATCGCTTTTTGGAATCCAAAAAGAACCATTGATACACCACTTTTAAAAGAGGTTTTAGAAGCCTCTATTGAAGATAAAAATTTACGCTTTCAGTATGAATCCAAATCTGGAACGAAAACGAAACACGTTCATCCTATTGGTGTATATGCTCACGATGGTTTATGGTATTTACCATCCTATGACTTTAGTAGGCGAAAAGTATTACTGTATCGTGTTGATCGTATTCTTTCTATATTATCAACGGAAGAAAATAAAGATACGTTCATGAATTTAGAAGAATGGTTTTCCTCTAACTCTAACGTAGTAAACATTCCTACTCAGTTACATGTTTTACTAACAACAGAAGGTGTGCGCCAATGTAAAAGCGTTCCTTACCTGGAAGAGTTCGTTGTAGTAAACGCAGATGGGACAGGATATATAAATTCAACAATTGATAAAGGGGAAATCAATTTTATTCCCCCTTTATTTTATAGACTTGGAAAAGATGCAAAAGTTTTAGAACCGAAAGAATTAATAGATGGTTTACGCATACGTGCGAAAGAAATTTTAAATATGTATGGAGACTAAAAAAGTTGCTAAATATAAGCAGCTTTTTTAGTCTATTTGTTCCTATTGCTTTTACTATTGACGAATATCAATCCACCAACGATATTCCGCATTCATATTTTCAGTGCCACCAACCCCTCTGTAATGGAAAGCATCAAGGAAGATTGAATCTAGTTTATCCTCATCTACAAAATAACCTAAGTTAACCTTCATCGTTTGTCCTGGTGAGATACTACCAATATTGTAAAAGCTTTTTCCGTTTCCGTGAGGTTCTAGATAATCAACTTCGCCCGTTAGAATACTTGTTTCGGCAATTCCATCTTCTTTAGCGTAGTTCCATGCATTACCTTCAGATTTAAGCAATTTTATGGATGGATGCATATAGATTTCTTTTGTCGACTTTTTACCTATATTTTTCACTGTTGTGGTTAAGTAAACAAATTTAGGATTAACTAATTTTGATTCTACTAATTTATCAATTGAATCTTTACCATTTCCGAGTTTATATTCATCCCGTCTGTATGGTAGCAATTCTCCTATCTGATTTAAAGCCTTATTCTTGCTTAGTATTTCTAAGCCAAGTTCATTAAAGTTTTCTTGTTTAAAATCTTTGATTGAATCAAAAACTTCAACTTTTTCTATAACATATTCAATTTGGCTGTTATCCATGGTTATAGTTACTGGAATCTTTTGACCTACACTAAATAGTCGTTTACTATCTTTTTTCAAAGGAATAACGCTAGTTTTTTTAGGTTTATCTGCTTTGCTAAAACGATTTTCATCATAATCTGCTATATGTGATGCATTTTCTTTTGATGTGGGCTCAAGTGAAATGTTCCCTAACACATTCATCATTTGTTCCTCATTTACATCAGTTCCAATATAACTTTGTAACATAATCCCCTCTTTCTCAAAGAAGAGAAAAACCTCCCTGTCGAACATTAAATTGTTGTTTCCAGTTTCTTTATGAACAATTACTGCTTTCCTCCCATTTATCTCTTTTTCTTCGTAACTTTTCGAGTATAGAGTTTGAAAATCCGAATTCCCCCCTACTCTCCAAAGAGCGAATGAAAATCCCCCCTTTGCATAGTTATCTTTAAATGAATATTTCATAGCAGTGTCATCAATTGCTTCCATATTTTCTGGTAATTTACCGACTTTCAACTTATACCACTTGTCAATCTTTTGCGAGTCCTTATTTGTTACTGAAACATTTACTTCATAATTTTGTTTTTGAGCAATCATATCATAGACTTTTACTGCACCAAAAACAGTTGTCGGCATACCAATCAATAAGCAGGCAGCAGCGATTAACATACGATTTCTTTTACGTTTGGCCTGTGGTTCTCCACCTTTCAGCTTAATTTCCTCCATAAACAATTTCTTTTTGCGCGTATATGTATCTGAAAATTCATGTTGTTCTTCCAGTTTATCAAAATCATCTAAAGCAATTTTTTCAGCAAGGTCATATATTTCTTTGGAGTTCTTTGAATTCGTCATTTGGTATACCTCCTATAATATTTTGTACTCGTTTTCGAGCGCGCTCAAATTGCTTGCGGACATTTACCTCAGTTATCTCCATTACATTTGAAATTTCTTGATAAGTTAAGTTATAGAAGACTTTATACTTAAAAACTTGTCTGTTAGATTCATTTAACGCTTTTAGCAATGTATCAATTTGAACCTCAGACATTAAACGTTGTTCCCACTCTTCAATATTTCCATCTACTACTTCTGTTGATTCTCTTTGATATTCTTCTAAAAATATTTCATGTCGTTTATTTTTCCGGTAGCTATCAATCGCTTTGTTTTTCGCAATTCGCAAAATGTAGCGTTTAAGTTCTTGAGTGTTCAAATTATGGAGCTTTTCCAAATTCTTATAAAGAGTAATAAACGTCTCTTGAACTGCATCTTCAGCCTGCTGAATATTATTTAAAATAGAATAAGCTACATAATAAATTTTTTGTTCATACAACTCGTATAGCTCTTCCATCTTTTCATAATCTTTGTTTGTAAATTTCATATAATTCCTCCTCTCACTCTATATAACGAATGGGCGATATACTTTGTGACACTGAAGACATGAATGTGGAAAGTCGTTAGTAGCTTCATATTCGTCATATTAAAATCGAATAAATAAGTAAAAAAAGCCCAATTTCTCTATTTTAACTGAGAAATTGGGCTTTTTAATATTAGAAATCCCTGACCGTCTCCTTAAGAGCATCCCTCTTACGCCTTTTCGATATGTATTATTTGCTCTATCGCTTCTTTTAACAAATTCTTTGTCTCTTCCAAGTTATAATTCTTCTTTTCTCCTAGCTGTACCGTATAAAACTCGGCAAACGAGCGCTCTTTATATCTTGGTACGACATGCATATGGTAATGTGTTAACTCGTTAAAGATTCCACCATTTTGGCAAATTGTAATTCCGTCAGGTTCATATAATGCCTTAATCGATTTTGCAATCAGCTTAGAAGCATCCATAATGGATTTTGCTACACAATCATCTAATTCGTCTACTTCTACAACATGTTGCTTTGGCACAATTAAAGTATGTCCTGGATAGAAAGGTTCATGATCTAAAAAACATGTTACATAGTCATCTTCATATATTTTATATATAATTTCTTCTTCGTTGGCTAATTTACACCCTAAACATTCCATCATATTTCCCCCTTTATTAAAAACATAAAAACGTGAGAGCCGTATTCTCACGTTTTTATGTTTCATTTTATTAGTTCAATTGTTTCCGTAACCTTTATACTATCTTTTACAGATTGAACAATCGTACAATTTTTCACTGCAAGTTGCAGCGCCTTGTCCAACTGCTCTTCTGTAATGTTTTGTGCTTTGATTTTATAGTGCAAATGAACACTTTCAACTGGTTTTGATACAGCTTCACTTCTACCAATTTCAGTCTCAATTGTAAACGTATCGTATGTAATACGTTTCTTTTCTAAAATTGTTCGGAAGACAATTGCACTACATCCTGCGATAGAAGAAATGAGTAATTGTAACGGTGAATACCCGTTTTCTTTTCCAATCGCTAATTGACCATACGATAAATCTGCTTCTATATCATCGTGTTTGATTGTTAGTTTCATTTGTTTTTTCCATCTCCACTTTCATCGGTTTCTTCCGTTTCTTACTCATATAATAATATATATAGCAGAAAATGATAAATGGAATACCACAGTATAACGCCATTCTTTGTTCAGGAATAAACGCTAAACTAATAACAACAATACTGTTTGTAATTAATGCTAGTATTGGAACAATTGGATACAATGGTGTTCTATACTTTAAGTCTTCTAATTTCCCTCCGCCTTTTATATACTGACTTCTAAAGCGAAGTTGTGATAAAGCAATAATGATCCAACTTGCAACAGCTGATAGACCAGCTACAGATAATAAGTAAATATATACTGTATCTTCTGCAAGGAAACTTGTTAATAAAGATAATGCTGCTACTGCAATTGTTACGACTAACGCTGTAATTGGAATACCACGTTTATTTACTTTCTTGAAAGAAGTTGGTGCCATTCCTTCATTTGCAAGTGACCATAGTATACGCGTTGCTGCATATAATCCTGAGTTCGCTACAGATAATAAAGCGGTAATAATAACGAAGTTCATAATGTCCGCTGCATAAGGAATACCAATTTTATCGAATACGACTACGAATGGGCTTTCAATTACCCCTGCGTCTTTCCATGAAATTAAGCCTACTAAAATCGTCATTGTTAAAATAAAGAATAGCATAATACGCCATACTGTATTACGAATTGCACGTGGGATTGTTTTTTCAGGTTCTTGACTCTCACCTGCTGCAATTCCGATTAACTCTGTTCCTTGGAATGAGAAGTTAACCGTAATCATCGTAAGTAGTACCGCAGCTAGTCCATTCGGGAATAATCCACCATCACTTACAAAGTTAGAGAAAAGAGGTGCCGCTTCTTTTCCGTCATACGGTAAAAACCCTAATAATGCACTACCACCAAGCACAACGAATGCAATAATTGTAACTACTTTAATACTAGAGAACCAAAATTCTAACTCAGCATAACTTTTCGCTGAGATTGCATTTGACATGTATAAAAGCGCTCCAAATACGAGACACCATACCCAAACATCTACAGATGGAAACCATCTTTTCATCATTAAGCCAATTGATGTTAATTCTAAACCTACTGTTACTGCCCATCCAAGCCAGTATAACCAACCTATCATAAATCCCGTTCCCGGGCCTATAAACTTCGTCGCATATTTTTGGAAAGAACCAGAAACCGGCATGGCTACCGTTAACTCTCCAAGGCAAAGCATTGTTAAATACATAATAAATCCGCCAACTAAATAAGAAAGAATTGCTCCCCCTGGTCCTGCCTGATTAATGGTATATCCTGATCCAAGAAAAAAACCCGTTCCGATTACACCTCCAAGTGCAATCATAAATAAATGTCTACTCTTCATCGTGCGATGTAATTTATCATTTGTTGTTTGCTGCATCGTAATCCTCCCCTATAAATACCCTCTATCCCTTTTTAAAATTTTCTGATAATAAAAATATACACGAAAGCGATTACAATTTCTATATAAAATTAAAACTTTTCTGATAAAACATTATAAAAATTTAATTATTACGAGATTGAGATTCTATTTTTAGGAAAATAAGGGTTTATAAGGGAATAACTCTTACATATCGTTGTAAGAGTTAACGACTTTCTAATCTTCTAGATATAAGCGATAAACTGTAATTCACGATGAAATACATACAAGCTACTAATATGAATGTCGGAATCATATAATTTACGTTCTGTCCGCTAATAATTTGAGCATTATGCATAAGCTCTGGCAACGAAATAACAACTGCTAGCGATGTATCCTTGAGTAACGAAATAAATTGACTAACAAGTGGTGGTACCATTCTTCTCAATGCTTGTGGTAAAATAATATGCCAAAGCGTTTGCACATACGTTAGGCCTGAAGAACGTCCTGCTTCAATTTGACCTTTCTCAATTGACAATAGACCGCTACGGACAATCTCTGAAATCATTGCTGCTTCAAATATTGTTAAGGCAACAATTGCTGCCGTTATAATTTCTAATTTTAAACCTGCCTCTGGAAGTGCAAAATACGTAAAGAAAATAATTAAAAGTAATGGTAAATTCCGAATGATTTCCACAATCAAACCTAGTATTTGTGAAACGACAGGTATTTTTGTATAGCGCAAAGTTCCAACTACACTACCTATAACAAAACTAAGTAAAATCGCTACAACTGCTACTTCTAACGTTATAAGTAATCCTTTTAATAAAAATAATATATGATCTCCTGTAAACGCACCTTGAAAATCCACTTACACCGCCTCCTTTGCCAAGCGTTTTTCTAAATAACGCACTAGCATACTAAGCGGAATTGTTAAAATCAAATAAAACATCCCTACGAATATATACACATCAAAAGTAACAAATGTTTTCGTTGAAATTAAATCTCCTTGATACATTAAATCTGTTCCTGCAATAACCCCAAGTATAGAAGAGTTTTTCACCAAATTGAGAAACTGATTTCCGAGTGGTGGAATTACAATTTTAACGGCTTGAGGTAAAACGATATAATACATCGCTTGTACGTATGTTAATCCAGAGGACCTCGCTGCCTCCATCTGCCCTTTCGCAACCGACAGAATTCCAGCTCGAATTGCTTCTGCAATAAAAGCGGCCGTATATATCGTAAGGGTAACTGTCCCTGCTACAAAACCATTTAAAGTGATCCCTATTACTGGCAAGGCAAAATAAAATATAAACGCAATTAAGACGATCGGTATGTTTCGAACAAACTCTACGTAAGCAGATCCAATCCAGTTCAAAATACGAATAGGTGCAATCCGCATCACCGCCATAATGACTCCTAAAATAAAACTACCAATTAACGCAATTACACTAGACATTACCGTATATTTAAACCCTTCTAAATACATATCAATGTTGTTTGTTAAAATAGAAAAATCCGGCAAATACTCCCCCCTCTTTCTTTACAAGAAGAGGATGAGTATCCCTCATCCTCTCACTCTTACTATTTACTTCTCTGGTTTTTGGCCGATCCATTTTTCATATAACTTGTCGTATTCACCACTAGCTTTCATGTCTTTTAGTAAATTATTAACCTCTTTTGTTAAATCATCCGCACCTTTTTGAACCGCAATCCCGTATGGTTCATCGGTAAAGATTTTCCCAACAACTTCATAATTCGCATCTTGCTTTGCCATTCCATATAAAATCGCATTATCTGTCGTTAATACATCACCTTTCCCTGCTTTTAATGCCGTAAATGCTTCGCTATAATTTTCAAATTCTAACACAGTTGCTTCTGGTGATTTTTGGCGAATATTATTTGTAGATGTAGAACCTTTTACCGCTAATACTTTTACATCTTTTTTCACATCATCAATACTTTTAATCTTACTTCCTTTTTTCACAAGTAATGATTGCCCTGCTTTAAAATAGATATCTGAAAAATCCACTTCTTTTTTACGTTCTTCCGTAATGGTCATTGTTGCGATAATCGCATCAATATCACCGTTTTTCAGCATAGGAATACGTGTTTTAGAAGTTACTTCTTTCAACTCTAATTTGTTCTCATCTCCAAGAATCTTTTTCGCAAGTGCCTTTGCTACATCAACATCAAATCCTTCTACCTTCCCTGTTGAAGGATTTTTCAATCCAAATAAATTCGTATCATTCTTCACGCCAACCACTAATTTCCCGCGCTTCTTAATTTGCTCAACTACTCCGCCCTGTTTCGTATTTGTCTCTTTCGCCTCTTCTTTTTTACTTCCACATCCAGCCACAACAAGTACGAATAAACATGCAAACACGATAAGGGTAAACAGTTTTTTCATTTTAAGCATGAAATTCCTCCTTTAATGGTTTAACACCCGACTTAAAAATAACCGTGCTCTTTCTTGCTCAGGATTCGCAAAAAAATCTGTCGGCTTCGTATCCTCAATAATTTGGCCGTCGTCCATAAATAAAATCCGATCGGCCACTTCACGTGCAAATCCCATCTCATGCGTGACGACGACCATCGTCATTCCTTCTTTTGCTAATGTTTTCATTACATCAAGCACTTCACCAATCATCTCTGGATCAAGAGCAGATGTCGGTTCATCAAATAGCATAATTTCTGGTTGCATCGCGAGCCCTCTTGCAATCGCTACCCTTTGCTGTTGTCCGCCAGATAATTGATGCGGATATACGCCAGCTTTCTCAGGAATCCCTACTTTTTCTAAATAAAACATCGCTGTTTTCTCAGCCTCTTCTTTCGAAACTTTACTCACTTTAATTGGTGCTAGTGTAATATTTTGAAGCACCGTTTTATGCGGATATAAATAAAAATGTTGAAAAACCATCCCAATATTTCGGCGCAACTCATTCATATCTGCTTTCGCATTATGCACTTCCATATTTTGTACAATTAACTCTCCATCCGTAATTGTTTCTAACTGGTTTATACATCTTAATAGTGTACTTTTTCCTGATCCTGAAGGACCAACAATAACAACTACTTCTCCCTTTTGAACTTGAGCGTTAATATTTTTTAAAACTTGAAAATTACCATAATATTTATTTACATTACGAAATTCAATCAACATACTCCCCCCCTTCCCCTAACAAAGCATGTACATTCTTTTTATATTCAAAAATGTCCTAAAAAATAACTTTCTTCTTCGCTTTGCACATAAAAAAAGCAAAGGGATTTCCCTTTGCTTCTTCATTCCTATTCTTTTACGACACTTCTTCTTTCTTATCTTTTCCGTACTCATGCTCCCAGAAATCAGCATTTTTAATGCCTAATTTCTGCGGATTGAACACAGGGTCTTTTCCTTCTTTTTTCTGTTTTTCATAATCCTTTAAGGCGATCAATGCTGGTTTTTGCAGTAGTAAAATCGCGATAATATTAACCCATGCCATAATTCCTACACCGATATCCCCTAAAGCCCAAGCTGTCTCCGCTGTTTTTACACAGCCATAGAATACAACTCCTAAGAAAACAAATTTAAGTACAATAGACATCCATGGACGCTCTTTATCACGATTTAAGTAGGCAATATTTGTTTCAGCGATGTAGTAATACGCCATAATTGTTGTAAATGCGAAGAATAATAGAGAAATCGCGACGAAACCGTTTCCAAACCCAGGGAAGACAGATTCTACTGCTGCCTGTGTATACCCAGGTCCTGGTTGTGCACCATTTAACTTATTTACGATAAAGTTTTTTCCGCTTGCATCAAATACGTTATACATGCCTGTAATAATCATCATAAATGCTGTTGCTGAACAAACAAATAATGTATCAATGTAAACGGAAAATGCTTGCACTAAACCTTGCTTCGCTGGGTGTGATACTTCAGCCGCTGCCGCTGCATGCGGTCCAGTTCCTTGCCCTGCTTCATTTGAATAAATTCCACGTTTTACTCCCCAAGAAATTGCTAAACCAATAATTCCACCAAAAGCAGCTTCTAATGCAAATGCACTTTTTAAAATTAACATAAATGCTTCTGGTAACTTTTCAATATTCATAGCGACAATTACACAAGCTACTAAAATATAACCAACTGCCATAAAAGGTACTACAACTTGGGCCACATTAACGATTCTCTTAACTCCTCCAAAAATAATAAGAGCTAATACAACAACCATCACTGCTCCTGATACAGATGTATTAACGCCAAAAGCTGTTTCCAAGCTTACTGCGATACTATTTGCTTGAACACCTGGCAGTAACATCCCTGTTGCAAGAATTGTTGCAGCAACAAACACTAAGGCGTACCATTTCACTCCTAGTCCTTTTTCAATGTAATAAGCGGGGCCACCACGGAATTGACCTTGGTGCTTCGTTTTGTATATTTGTGCAAGTGTCGATTCTACATAAGCAGAACCTGCACCTAAAAAGGCTACAGCCCACATCCAAAATACAGCTCCTGGCCCACCAAATGCAATTGCTGTTGCAACACCAGCAATATTTCCTGTTCCAACGCGCCCTGATAATGAAAGTGCTAACGCTTGGAATGAAGAAACACCAGCATCTGACTTTTCACCTTGAAATGTAAGCTTCACCATTTCTCCGACATGCCTCACCTGTAAAAACCTCGTTCGAATGGAAAAATACAAGCCTGCACCTAAACATAAATAAACAAGTGCGGGACTCCAAACAATATTATTTAGCCAACTTACGAAAGCTTCCAACATTCCCCCTCCTTTTATAAAGAATATTCAGAATATATAAAAATTATAAATGTATACAGAATCTATGACAATATTATTTTAATAAAACAAACATATTTTTGCATAAAAAAACAAAGCATATATTTATTTTATATACTTTGTTTGCTTTCCTCTGTATTATATATTCACAATTGCCTCTTGTTTTATAATTCTATCGTATAGTTCTTTTGATAGTTTATGAAAATTCTCTGGCATATCTTTCCCCTTAAATTTCTTTTGAAGAGTACCATATAAACCAATATCACGAAGTCGCAAAAATAAAGGTAATGATTCGTACCAGCTCTCTGCTAACTTATGCTCAAATTCATAGCCTTTTCGTAGCACTTGTAGCTGTTTACGAGCAAATCTCGTTTTCTCCTCTTTCGTCCACGGTTTGAAAAGAACAGAGTAATAAAGAACCATTGCTAAATCGTGTATAAAGTAATTATAAGTCGCATCATCAAAGTCAAAGATTGTTAATTCTTTACCATCATAATGAAAATTACCTGGATGAATATCACCATGCATCAGACCAAACGTTTCCTTTTCAATTGGAAGAGCCTTTATTTCATCCATTAATACAGTAGCAATCTCTTTCACTTTCTTATCTTCTAATTCGTTAACAATTGCACTCTCATCTTCTTCCCACGTATCACGATAATTTGTTTTAGGAAAATTCATTGTAATACGATGCAACTGTCCGATTTCTTTTCCCCATGCTTCAAAGAAAGTCTCTCCCCAATAAGGCGATTCATCTCCTTTTACTTGCTCACCTTTCGCATATGCAAATAAGGAAGCGTAGAAGAAAGTCCCATCCTCTGCCCCGATTTCTTCTACAAGATTTTGAGAGATTGAGTAATACGGACCCGCAGCTTTTGCCCCATGCTCTACAACATACCGTAAAAAATTTAGTTCAGCCTCTACCTCTTTTTTAGAACGATGAGAAGAATGCGTTAACCGTAATACGTAACTTTCACCATTTTCATCTTTCGCATGAAAAATATAATTTTCAAAATCACCAAGTGGTTTTTCTTCCACTATTACATGAAATACCTTTGCAGCTTCTTCTAAAATTTCCTTTGTAAAAACTCGTTCCACAGCTATTTCCATACTTATTCCCTCCTATATGTACCCTCTAATTAATTCGACATGAATGTGAGAAGTACTTCTATGAAAGTGAATAATCCAAGCATAATTTTTTCATAAAAAAAAAAAAAAAATTAACAGTGATAATTTCATTCTAAAAGGGGTGGACATGATGACAGAGCAAAACAGTAATCAACAGACGAATAATACGAAGCATATGTTTCCATCACTTTCGGAAAATGTTAATTACATCGAAAACAAGCTCTGCCATTCTGATGATATAAAAAAATTAGATGTTCCTTTTCAAAACGGAAAAGGAACGATCTTATATATCGAGTCTTTAGCAGACCCAAACTTAATTCACCAATTAGCTCTTGAGCCTCTATTAACCCGGTCTGAGCTGTCTTTGGATAAAGCTTTTTCTACATTGAATATGAAAAAAGAAACGAATTTACTGTACGGCATACAGCTTTTATTACAAGGTAAGTCTTTATATTTTCATGAAAACATCCAAAGTTTTTGTGTTTTCGAAACAGCTCTATCTTTAAAAAGAGATATAACAGAGCCTGATAATGAAGGAATTGTCCGCGGGCCACATACTGGTTTTGTAGAGGATTTAGCAACTAATTTAGCCTCTATTCGTAAACTCATTAAAAGTCCGAATTTAGTTGTTAAATATTTTACACTCGGTGAAGAAATGCACACGAAAGTAGCAATTACTTATCTGCAAGATTTGGCTAACGATGATCTCGTTACAGAAGTGAAAAGAAGTTGTAACCAATGGCATAGCTCTATTTAACAATGATAAATTAACTGGACTTTTACCCTTGCGACAATCTGTACTTTTCGTATTACTGACAGAGAAAATGGGGAAAAGTGCACGTATAACGCAAAAGCTGACAAATGAAGATTCACCTAGCACATCCGATTATCTCACAATTGAAGTGAGTAATCGCAAACTAAAACGAGACTTAAAAGTGACAACAGACAAAAAAGGAAATGTTTATGCTCACATTAAGTTACAACTAAGAGTAATCGCTCTTGAAGCTCCAAGAGATAATCTTTATAAAATGGAAGAGAGAAAAAAGCTAAATAAAAAATTATCTAAACAGCTTACAAAAGAAGCAAAACAAATAATAAAAAAACTCCAAAAAGCAAATTACGATGCTTTCGGTATCGGTAGAAACCTTATCGCTTATCATCCAGAATTATGGAAGACGAAAAATTGGAATAAAGATTATGCGAAAGTAAAATTCAAACCAGAAGTAGAAGTAAACATTTTATATAGTGGTGTCTTAAAGTAAAAGGTTGTATGCCACACGGGCATACAACCTTTTTATTTCGTATATCGATATATAATGGATTCATATGGTCTTAAGTTAAGATTTGTAATATCCTTACTTGAATCTTTATAATTTGATAATAATATTTCTTGCTTCATCTCATCTAATTGAACATTTTCTGGTAGGGAGTAAGTGATTTCTTCCTCGTAGAAATTATTTATAACAAGTAATACTTCATTATTTGTCGTACGCGTGTATGCCCATATATTCGGATGATTTTTATCTAAAACATCATATTTTCCTTCTGTAATTACATTATATGTTTTTCGAAGTTCGATTAGCTTTTTATAATAATAAAATACAGAATCTTTATCCTCTAGTGCCTTCTCTACGTTTATTTCCTTAAAGTTTTCAGCCACGGAAATCCACGGTGTACTAGTTGTAAAACCAGCGTTCACTTCGTCATTCCACTGCATTGGAGTACGTGAATTATCACGAGATTTTTGTTTTAAAATCCCCATAATCTCTTCTTTTGATAAGCCTTCCTCTTGTTTTATATCATATATATTTAACGATTCCACATCACGATATTGCTCAATAGTATGGAAGTTAGGATTCGTCATACCAATTTCTTCACCTTGATAAATATAAGGTGTTCCTTGCAGCATATGCATAGACGTTGCTAGCATTTTAGCTGATTCATTTCGATACTTCCCATCATCTCCAAAGCGTGACACAATACGTGGCTGGTCATGGTTACACCAGAATAAAGCATTCCAGCCCCCGCCCTTTTGCATTTCAATTTGCCAATCGGACATAATCTCTTTTAATTTTATAAAATCAAAATCAGCCTTCGTCCACTTATCCCCATTCGGATAATCTACTTTTAAATGGTGGAAGCTAAATGTCATACTTAATTCGTTTCGCTCAGGATTTGAATATTTAATACAATTATCAATTGTCGTAGAAGACATTTCTCCAACCGTAATAACCTCTTTTCCTTCAAACACATTTCGGTTCATCTCTTGTAAATATTCATGGACGCGTGGGCCATCTGTATAATATTTACGTCCATCACTTATAGCCGTACTTCCTTCATCACTTAAAAACCTTTGATCTTTTGAAATTAAATTAATAACATCAAGACGGAATCCTTTTACACCTTTATCAAGCCAAAAGCGCATCATATCATACACCTCTTGACGAAGTCTCTCATTCTCCCAATTTAAATCGGCTTGTGTTTCATCAAATAAATGTAAATAATATTGCCCTGTCTTCTCATCATATTTCCAAGCAGATCCACCAAATTTAGACTGCCAATTATTTTTTTCATCACGCCAAATATAATACTCGCGATACGGACTATTTTTATCTTTCTGTGCTTCTTTAAACCACTTGTGCTCTGTTGAACTATGATTCACAACAATATCGAGCATAATCTCAATATTACGTGCTTTCGCTTCTTCTACAAGCTCTTCAAACTCTTCCATCGTTCCGTAAGACGGATCTATACGATAATAATCACTTACGTCGTAACCATTATCATTTTGTGGCGATTGGTATATCGGTGTTAACCATATATAATCCACTCCGAGTTCTTTTAAATAATCTAATCTTTCTGTAACTCCTTTTATATCACCGGTTTCTTTATCGTAGTAACTATTAAAGCTCTTCGGATAAATTTGATAGACTACACTTTTATGCCACTCTTTCATGCTGATTTTCCTCCTACTTCTGTTTTACTCGTTTCGCAAATAGCCATGTTAAAGTAAATGGAATTACTACTGCGATAACCATCCCTACAATAAATATTGGAATCGATTTCGGAATGATAGAAATAAATGCTGGCAATCCCCCAATGCCGATAGCTGGTGCTAATACACCATTTAATGTAATGAATATTGCAGCTACTGCCGATCCTATAATCGCTGCATAGAACGGGAATTTATTTCGTAAATTCACCCCAAACATTGCTGGTTCTGTAATACCGAAGTATGCCGAGATCGCTGATGTCGATGCCATACTTTTATCATTTTGATTTTTTGAAATCCAGAACATTGCAAGCGCCGCACTACCTTGGGCAATATTAGAAAGGGCAATCATTGGCCAAATAAACGTGCCGCCATGTTGTGCGATTAACTGTAAATCAATTGCAATAAACATATGATGCATACCTGTAATTACTAATGGTGCATATAATGCTCCAAATAATACTGCTCCAAGTGCTGGCACTGTTTCATATACGCCTACTAATCCAGTTGTTAATAAATCTCCAATATGACGTGTAACTGGACCGATAATTCCTAATGCTAACACACCGGTTACAACGATTGTTGTAATTGGTACAACTAATAACTGAATTGCGTTTGGTACATGTTTCTTTAAAAAGATTTCTACTTTACTTAATACAAATGCTGCTACTAAAACCGGTAAAATTTGACCTTGATATCCAACCTTTTCAATTTGGAATAATCCTAAAATATTGAAGTACTCAATTTTTTGTCCGTCTAATCCTGCTGCAGCTTTTCCGTAATTCCAAGCATTTAATAAATCAGGATGTACGAGCATTAGCCCCATGACAATCCCAAGTATCGGACTACCACCGAAACGCTTTGTAGCTGACCAACCAACAAGTGCTGGTAAGAATACGAATGCAGTATTGGCCATCATATTAATTAAATCCCAAAGTCCCCCTAAATTCGGATAAACATCTAATAAATTTTTCCCATCAAAAAATAAGTCCTTCGCCCCTAATAGATTATTAATCCCCATTAGTAAACCAGCTGTTACAATCGCTGGTAAAATCGGCATAAATACATCGGAAAATACTTTTACAAACTTTTGAATTGGATTTAATTTTTGATTTCCAGAGTCTTTTACATCTGCTACTGTTGCTTCTTTCATACCTGCAAGCGTTATCAATTCAGCATACACTCGATCCACATCACCGGGACCAATTACAATTTGAAATACACCAGCATTATGAAACGCGCCCTTCACTAATGATACTGATTGTAATTTATCATTCTCTATTTTACTTTCATCCTTTAAAGCGATGCGAAGTCTCGTTACACAATGTGCTGCTTGTTCAATATTGTCTTTCCCGCCAATATATTGCAGCACTTCTTCTGCTGTTTTGCGATAGTCTTTCCCCATATCTCCATCCCTCGTTTCTTTTTTTTGTTACCGTTTACAACTACATATTAACTCGTATATATAAGTTAGTCAACACTCGTATGTACGAGTTGGCAAAAAATTTTTAATATACAAAAAGAGATGAAACAATATTTCGTTTCATCTCTTTATTTTCTTCGCGCCACATCCGAAAAATGAAAAATGTCTAAACGGTGGCGTGATTCCGTATATTCAAATTGACTTCCATCATACAAATGCGTAAAGTTCTTTACAACAACAACATAGTCTGTTCCATTCAAATCTAAATACTTTTGATCATCATATGTACACGGCTGTACTTCAATTACCCTCTGTGAATAACTAATATGTAATCCTAGTTCTTTTTCAATATATTTATAAATCGATTTTGTCGCAATCTCTCTTGTTAGTCCTGGAATATGCTCAGATACGAAATAGTTTACATCTAAAATCACCTTTTCTCCGTCAATATTTCGTATTCGTTTAATGTGATCTACTTCTGATTTCACCTTTACATTTAGTAGTTTTGCTATCTCTTTCGTTGCTTCAATTTTCTCCATCTCCACAACATCTGTAATACAGTGACGCCCTAATCGTTCATTTTCTTCTTGAAAACTTACGATACCACCAAAATTAAATTCAATATTTTTTCGTTTTAAAACAAAAACACCTTTACCGTGTATTTTTTGAACATATCCGCGTTCTTGCAATAAGTCTACAGCCTTTCTTACCGTCCCGCGGCTCGCCTCGTACTGCTTCATTAACTCTGTTTCAGATGGAATTTTACATCCTTCTTTTAATTGACGATTATCAATAGAATCGCTAATCTCCGTATAAATTTGTTCATACTTACTCGTCATTTACAATAACCCCTTGTCACCTTCTAATTCTATTTGTATTATACCATGCTACACTCTTCTGCCAATCTCTCACTTATTTTCCAGTACAAGAAAATATAGGTAAATATTTAAACACTGATACGTATTTTTATAAAAAATTTTATATTTTTCTTTTCATTCAAAAAAACATGTAGTATACTAACTTCAAAATCAGAGGAGAAAGGGAGCAAAAAACTATGCTTACTTATACAACTGTAGTTACATTTGCACAAAAACATCATCATCATACGTAAACCCTTGAAACCTAGCGGAAAAATTACGCGTAGGTACAAGGGTTATTCCCGTTGTACCTACGTTAGGCGAAGAGCCATGTAGGTATTTTTTATCTACATGGCTCTTTTTTTATTACCAAAAAAGCTAGTAAAAAATGATGAATGTGCAAAACTACTACAAAGGAGTTAACGAAAATGGAAACGAAAAAATGGGGATTATGGATTTTAACAGCTTTTGTTATTGGGAATATGGTTGGAGGCGGTGTGTTTATGCTTCCAGCAAATTTAGCACAAGTATCAGGTCCAATGGGCTCTACACTTGCATGGAGTATTACAGGACTTGGCGTATTTATGATTGCACTCGTATTTGGAAATTTAGCAATTCGCAAACCAGAATTAAAAGCAGGACCACAAAGTTACGCCCAAGCAATGTTTACCTCCAAAAAGGCAGGTAAAGTTGCGGGATATAGTATGGCTTGGGGATATTGGGCTGCTAACTGGGCTGCTACAGCATCTGTTATCATTTCCTTTGCCGGATATTTATCAACATTCTTCCCAGTTTTACAAAGTAAGCAAATTCTCTTTTCAACAAACGGATTTTCATTAGAACTTGGAAAAGCTTTAACCTTCATAGTATGTAGCATGATGTTATGGGGAATTCAATACATTCTATCTCAAAATATTGATAGAGCAGGAAACATGAATCTTCTTGCAACAATTGCAAAGATTATCGGATTTACAATGTTTATCGTCATTACATTATTTATTTTTAACGCCTCTAATTTCGGAGACGGTCAAACATTTATGAATGAGGCTGGCCAATCCATTTCATTAGGCGGGCAAGTAAATTCAGCTGCTATCGCAACACTTTGGGCATTTATCGGCATTGAATCGGCAGTTATGCTTTCTAACCGTGCAAAGTCTCAACGTGATGTGAAGAAAGCAACAATTTTCGGTTTAATTATCGCTCTTCTTATTTACATGGCAATTACTTTACTTACAATGGGTGCCCTTCCGCAAGATGTTTTAAAAGAGTCTCAAAAACCATTAGTAGATGCACTCAATTTAGCAATTGGTAATAAAGGTGCCTACATCATGGCATTACTTGCACTTGTATCTTTATTTGGCTCTACTGTAGGTTGGATTGTCGTTAGCTCAGAAGTACCTTACCAAGCTGCAAAAAATGGACTTTTCCCTAAGTTTTTCGGAAAAACAAATAAAAAAGGAAGTCCTTCAAAATCATTATTTATTACAAACGTGATGACGCAAATTTTCTTATTTTCAACGATTTCTGGCACTGTTTCCGAAGCGTACAGCTTCGCCATTGTTGTAGCAACATTAGCTTATTTAATCCCGTATCTTGTTTCTACCCTATATCAATTTAAATTAGTTATTACAGGAGAAACATACGATATAACACCAGGATCTCGAATTAAAGATGGAATTATTACCGTGCTAGCATTCCTATATTCCATTTGGGTTATTAAAACAGGGACTGCTGATTTAAAAACGTTCTTCTTAGGAATTGGATTGTTTGTATTAGGCCTTATTCTCTATCCAATTTTAATGCGAAACTCATCAGCACCTACATCAAATAAAAAAGCAAGCTAGTAGAAAACAAAAGAAGCTGCAGGCTTACATTCCAAATACATTGGATTGTTTGCTCACAGCTTCTTTTTCAATCGATACTATAAATCAGTTAATAATTTCTCTCTTAACTCTACTATTGTTAGTGGCCGTGCATAATAAAATCCTTGTACATAATCGCAGCCCATTGATTTTAATAAGCTTTCTTGCTCTACCGTTTCTATCCCTTCTGCAACTACTACTAAATTTAAGCTATGAGCAATCTCAATAACAGATTTTACAATTGTACGCTCTGTCTGCGCATAATCATAATGAAACTCACGTATAAAATTACGATCTATTTTCACAATATCAAGTGGAAGTTGTTTTAAATAATACAATGAAGAATACCCAGTTCCAAAATCATCTAAAGCGATTAAAACCCCCATATTTCGGAGTTCTTGCAATATGGAAATAATATAATCAAAATGACGAACCGCTACACTTTCTGTTATTTCTAATATTAAACGATTAGCTGGAAAATCCGTCCGTTTTAAAATACTACGAACAGAGGTAATAAAACGGTTTTGCATTAGTTGTTGTATTGATATATTAACAGATAATCGTAATCCATCTCGATAGGCTGGTAGCGTTTTAAACAAACGACACGATTTTTCTAACACCCAATCCCCTAGTTGTATAATTAGTCCACTCTCTTCAGCAATAGGAATAAACTCACTTGGTGAAATAGGACCTTCTTTTGTCGAACAGCGAAGTAAAGCCTCTACCCCCCTGTAACTTTTTGTTTTTAAATCAATGATCGGCTGTAACGCCACTTTTAATTCTTCATCACGAACTGCCTTTTGTAAGGCAAACTCTATTTCCATTCTTCGATTCATTTTCGCACGTAGCTCATCTGTAAAGAAACACGCTGCGTTTCTTCCTTGCTCTTTCGCACTATACATAGCTAAATCCGAATTTTTAAATAGATTTTCCGCATCTTTCCCATCTCGCGGATAGGAACAAAGTCCTAAACTAGCCGAAATATACACTTCATTCCCTTCCAGTATAAATGGTGCTTGAAAACAAGATAAAATAGATGTAGATAACTGTCGCATCTCCTCTTGTTTATAGTTTTCTGTTAAGAGAACAAATTCATCTCCACCAAGTCTAGCAAGTACATCTTTTTTTCCTAATACATGATATAATCTGGCAGCCACTTCACTAAGAAGTAAATCCCCTATCATATGCCCTAACGTATCATTCACCAATTTAAAGCGATCTAAATCAAAATAAATCATACCAAACTCTTTTTTCTGTGCAATCATCTCGTTTACAGTTGTTATTAACTGTAAACGATTTGGCAAGCTCCCTATAACGACTCTCACTTAATCTTAAACGCTGTTCCATCTCCTTACGACCACTAATATCGTCACGAATTGCAATAAATTGGTACGGTTCTCCTCTTTCATTCAAAAATGAGACAATCGTTGTCTTAACCCAATAATGTGTACCATCTTTCGCTCGATTTCGGATTTCTCCATGCCATACTTTTCCACTTAAAATTCTCTTCCATAACCCTTGAAAAAAGGACTTCGGATGATAGCCTGAATTTAAAATACGATGATCAATTCCTAATAACTCTTCTCGCTTATATTCCGAAATTTGACAAAACTTTTCATTTACATATGTAATAAGACCATTTCGATCCGTGATAGCAACAATCGAAGATTCATCTAATGCGAATTTTATATCTTGCAATGAAGAGTCATATGATGCATGACTTCTTCGCTCTAGCATACACACATCCCCTTACTCCCTATCTTATTTACAAGATAGTATATTTCTTTATATATTATATTTCAGTATATTACTTTAAATAAATTATGGAATTCATTTACACATAAGCCGATTCAAATAACATAGTATCATTTATTCTTGAAAAAAATAAACGATACATTTTGTATCGTAACATTTCGACTATACTAACAAAATATTAGCGTACTTTATCTTTTGGGAATTTTTTGTATCTTACTATTAATATAAAACAAATATAATAAGATTAAAATATAAAAAAGAGGATATCCTCTTTTTTATGTTAATAATACGGATATGCTGTTGGCGGATAAGTTGGATACGTTACTGGGTATGACACTGGATAATATCCTCCGCCTGCTGTACTTGTTAATGCGCCCGCTGTAAGCCCACCTAATACTCCACCTGCAAAACTCCCTGGAAAAAAGGTTCCGCCTCCCCATGAGCCTCCTCCTCCCCAGCCCCATCCGCCACCATGGTGGTGATTATGATGGTTGTGGTGATCATGGTGGTTATGGTGATTGTGTCCCCCGCGATGATGCCCTCCATGATTTCGTATATAGTTCATTTTACTCCCTCTCCTTTTCTTATTTTTTTCTACTTCTCCTCAATATGTGTTGTATGAATCATAAGGATACTGTTGATAATCCGTATAGTATGGGTAATCTGAATAATATGGATAACCGTATCCACCATAACCAAATGCTGGACTAAGTAAAGCACCTGCTACAAAACCAGGAAAGAACCCTCCACCAAAAAACGGCGAATGACCAAAACCACCTTGGAAGCCTCCATGACCAAAACCACCGCCGTGACCAAATCCTCCAACTGGACGACCGTACATTTTATCCACACCCCTTTTTTATATAAGAACGTAACAATATACTGTATGTAGGACAAATGCGGAAAGCATGGGAAAAGCGTCTATATTTTTGAAAAAAAGATAAAACGTTTTATAATAGATATGTTAGATTAAGGCTTCTATATGTGAAGCTTATATTTAAGAAAGATTAGAGGAATTTTATAGAGATGAAGAAGCCTATCGTTCAATTATTATTTGTATTTACACTTGTATCTATCGTTCTCTTTCTTTTAGATACATCGGTTATTTCGCTATATACTTTTGTCGGTGTAGTATGGTCTATTACAATTATAGGAATTTCTTTCGTTATTTTTATCGAAAACCGTTCTCCTCAAAGCACCTTAGCATGGTTTTTAGTATTAGCGCTTCTTCCGGTTGTCGGTGTGCTTTTATACGCCCTTTTCGGGCGAAGCCGTTGGAGAAGAAAAAAACATTTACATCGTTCAGAAGAGCAAAGAAAATTATTCCGTGAAATTTTAGAAGGAAGACGTCTAGATTTATCTTTTACCTCCTCATTAAATGAACGTTCTACACATTTAACAGAGGTGGTCCAAAAGTTTGGAGGCGGTCCTGTAGCAAATGCAACCACTACAAAACTTTTAACAAATGGAGATCAAACATTTACAGAGATTTTGCAAGCTATTGAACATGCAAAACACCATATACATATTCAATACTATATTTATAAAGCCGATGAGATTGGTACAAAGGTTCGAGATGCTTTAATAGAAAAAGCAAAGTCTGGTGTAATTGTGCGTTTTCTTTATGATGGACTTGGAAGTAACACTTTAAGAAGACGATTTTTACAGCCTATGAAAGAAGCTGGAATTGAAATTGTAGAATTTGATCCTATCTTTTCAGCTTGGCTACTTGAAACAGTCAATTATCGTAACCATCGTAAAATTGTCATTGTAGATGGAGAAATTGGTTTTACTGGGGGACTCAACGTTGGTGATGAATATCTTGGCCGTTCAAAAAAATTCCCCATTTGGCGTGATAGTCATTTAAAAATAGAAGGAAAAGCATTATATAAATTACAAGCAATCTTTCTAGAAGATTGGCTTTACGCATCGAGTGGTTTAAATAACTATTCTTGGGATGAATTTATGAATAGAAAATACTTTCCAGGTAAAGAAATTCCGGAAGCAGAAGGTGCTGTTCAAATTGTATCAAGTGGACCGAGCTCAGATGATACAAGTATTCGCAATACTTTACTAGCTGTTATTGGATCTGCCAAAAAATCAATTTGGATTGCTACACCTTACTTTATTCCAGACCAAGAAACATTAACATTATTACGTTTAAGTGCAATATCTGGAATAGATGTACGAATTTTATATCCAGGTAAGAGTGATAGCATCATTAGCGACCAGGCATCTCAATCATACTTTACCCCACTTCTAAAAGCTGGTGCTTCCATTTACAGTTATAAAGATGGCTTTATGCACGCAAAAATTGTACTTGTTGATGATAAGATTGCAACAATTGGAACAGCAAATATGGATGTACGTAGCTTTGAATTAAATTACGAAATTATTAGCGTACTTTATGAATCAAAGACCGTTCTTGATATTAAAAAAGATTTTGAAGAAGATTTTAAACACTCCACTGAAATTAGATGGAAATCATTTCAAAAAAGAAGTATTAAAAAACGAATATTGGAGTCTCTTATGCGACTCATTTCCCCTTTACTATAAGTAATCAATGTAATATTGATTACTTTTTTCTTTTATACTTATCCCCTCTCCTTTTCTTTGCATACCATATTAAAACAAGTTATCATAAGGTGTATTACTTTATGAAAATAATGTTAGGTGGGAAATACATGTTAGAACAATTTCATATACATGCTGATTTAAAACAGCAACTTGCAGCAATTCACGAAAAGAATAAGCAAAAAGCTGGTGAAAATGCTCATTTAATCGGTACAAAAATATATAAAGCATCTGATAACAGCATTATTGAAGATGCAATTACAGCTCTGCTACTTGGTAAAAATATTCTATTAAAAGGCCCGACTGGTAGTGGAAAAACTGTACTAGCGGAAACTCTTTCTTCTTTATTCCAAAAGCCAATGCATAGCATTAACTGTTCTGTCGATTTAGATGTAGAAGGTATTTTAGGATACAACACATTACAAACAAACGATGGTGCATCTGAAGTTACATTCGTTGATGGTCCTCTTATGAAAGCAATGAAGAATGGTCATTTCCTATATATTGATGAAATCAACATGGCAAAACCTGAAACATTGCCACTTCTTCACGGTGCATTAGATTACCGTAAAATGATTACGAATCCATTTACGCAACAAGTTGTATACGGCGACGAGGAATACCGTGTAATCGCTGCAATTAACGAAGGTTACGTTGGGACAAGTGAACTAAACGAAGCATTAAAAAACCGCTTTGTTATTATTGAAGTTCCTTACATTCAAGGTGAGACATTAAAACAACTATTATTAGCCGAATCAAAATTAAAAGATACGGCAACAATTGAAAAATTCGTGGCATTTGCAAGTGACCTTATGCCTTTAGCCCGTGATGGTCGTGTAAGTGAAGAAGCAGCAAGTATTCGTGGCATTATCGACGCATGTGATTTAGGCGTATATATTCCTGTTATGCGCGCTATTGAGCGAAGCATTATCGCGAAATTAAATGATGAAACCGAACAAATGACTGTCCGTGAACTAGCAGAAAGTTATTTCTTTGAGGGATAATTCATGAGACAAATTTTTAGTGACAAAAAAATTGATGCGTCGCTGTTTCTACAAATGGAAAACTTAATGTATGCCCTTCTAAAAGAAGAAGATGCCTACCTTGAGTACGGCTATAAAGCATACTACGACGAAATAGAAAAAAAGGTTGTCATTAGTCACTTTTGGGATGATCGAAAAGAAGAAGATACAGTAATCGGATTAAAAAGCGAAGTGTTTTTAAAAGCACTTGGTAATAAACATTACTCGGACATGACTTTAATTCGCTCTTATGCAATTGAATTACAAGAATCTCCTCTTAAAAAGTTTTTAACACAATTATTTGTTCTATTAGAAGATTTACGTGTCGAAGAAATCGTGAAAAGCTTACGTCCTGGCACAAAGCATATTTTTAAGCGCCGCAAAGAAATGTATCGTAATTACTTCAGCTCACAAAATGAAATGAATCGTGTTCGTAATTACCACGGAGATCGTCTATTTTGCCTATGCTATCTTTCATTAACGAGTGATAAATATGAAATGTTTAATAATGAATATTTCGAGCAAACGGAAGCGATTTTACATGAGGCATTCCAAGCACGTAATACGGAAGATGTTATGTATATCGTTGAAAAGATTCGCTATCGTTTAGAAGGATTTCTTGAAAATGATATGCTCAACAACTACTTCGGACATGCACCACTCTATTTATCTGTCATTGCAGAAGAAAAAGATGGCCGTGTAGAAGATTTAGCGAATGATGATACTCAAATCGTAGATGACGATAATAAAAATAAAATAAATGAAAGTTTCTCCACATGGCATCGTGAAAATAAAAATAACGAAAACGAGAACTTTTTACGCTTTGAATTAGAAAGCGGAACAAAAACAAACATGATGGGTGATACTGCTCGTGAATCAGAAGATGGCGATCAAGCACTCGGTTCTGTACAAGGTACTTCTCAAAAAAGTACGCAATCCAACTTTGATGGGGCTGATACAGAAGAAGCACGGGCTTCTCATGCTTCAAGTCAAAATGAAGGCATATACGGTAAATATAACGTCGGTGCCTCTCATACATTTAAAGAAGCACGTAAGCCAAATCCTGATGAGAAAAAGGACTATCAAGTCATTAAATCACTCATTAACAAAGATGTAAAAGAGTTAAAGAAAATCATTGAGAAGACGATTGAAAATAAAACAAACGCAAATAGTGATAAATATTACGGAAGACTTCGTAAGAAATTTCTTCGTATTTATACAGAAAAACAACCTCGCATGTTTTATAAAAAGGGACAAGAATCTCAAGAACTTGACGTTGCATTCCAACTATTAGTTGACTGTTCTGGCTCTATGTATAACAAAATGGAAGAAACGAAAAAGAGTGTCGTACTATTCCACGAGGCATTAAAATCATTAAAAATCCCACATGCGATTAGCGGATTTTGGGAAGATGCTTCTAGTGCTACACCTGAGAGCAAACCGAACGTCATTCATGAAGTTGTAACGTACAAGAACTCAACATTACCAAACGTTGGTCCAGAAATTATGCAACTTCGTGAAGAAGAAGATAATCGTGACGGTTATATTATTCGTATCGTTTCTGAAAAGCTCGCAAAAAGACAAGAAAAGCATAAATTCTTACTTGTCTTTACAGACGGTGAACCTTCTGCACTAGACTACCAACAAGACGGGATTTTAGACACACACGAAGCCGTTAAACTCGCTCGAAAAAGCGGAATGGAAGTAATCGGCATCTTCATCGAAGAAGGCGAAGCGAAAGAAGCCACGTATCAATTAATGAAAAACATTTATAATCACCACTTCTTAGTTGCGAATCACGCCGAAGATTTACGCCTAAAAATTAAACCACTATTAAAGAAACTATTACTGAAGACAATTGAATAGAAAACAGGAGCCTTGTGGCTCCTGTTTTTTTGTCGTTATTTGTTGAGGCGTCGATATATTGATTGACTTACTTTGTTTCTGGTTGGAATTTGTATGGAATGGAGACTTCTAATAATGATTCGATGCCTCCATCATAATATGGGAAGCGCTCATTTACCGTTTTTCGATCAACCCACTCTATTGCTGAAATTTCTTCTTCATCCTCTGCACAAAGTTCTCCTGTTACTACATTTGCTCGGAATGTAAAAAATAGTGCGTGGTTACCTTGCTCCGCAAAAAATTTCTCATTAATCGCAACAAGTCCCCCTGCCTCAGCAATTAATCCTGTCTCTTCTTTCACTTCTCTAACTACTGCTTTCTCTAGCGTTTCTCCTTTTTCAACAGCACCACCTGGTAATGACCAAACATTTTGTGCTACATTATGTACCATTAATACTTTGTCTTTCTCCTTATCGTATATGAATGCATAAACAACATCTACTCTTTGCATATTATTCTTCTCCCTCTCCAAAATAATGAAGAGCCAATTCCTAAGAACCGGCTCTTCCTATTAATTCATCACTAACTCAGCTGTGAGCTTTTTTTTTAACTTCGCCAGCATATCAGTTGTCATTTTATCTAAATCGTATTCTGCTTTAAAGCCCCACTCTTTCATTGCTGCAGTTGCATCAATAGAATTTGGCCAGCTGTCAGCGATTGTTTGACGAGCTGAGTCTACAGCGTAATCCATTGTAAACGCCGGGATGTGTTTACGAATTGATGCTGCGATTTGCTCTGGCTCAAAGCTCATTGCTGTAATGTTGAACGCATTACGATGTACTAATTTATTTGGATCAGCTTCCATTAATGAAATAATAGCTTGCAAAGCATCAGGCATATACATCATATCCATGTATGTTCCTTCAGCAATGTACGAGGTGTATGCACCTTTTTTAATTGCTTCGTAATAAATTTCAACTGCATAATCAGTTGTTCCGCCTCCTGGAGGAGCTACGTAAGAAATTAAGCCTGGGAAACGTACCCCGCGTGTATCAACACCAAATTTTTGATAATAGTAATCACATAGTAATTCTCCTGCTACTTTGTTTACCCCATACATCGTAGTAGGACGTTGAATTGTATCTTGTGGTGTATTATCTTTCGGCGTTGTTGGACCAAATGCACCGATAGAGCTTGGCGTGAAAAACTTACAGTTTAATTCGCGTGCTGCTTCTAATGCATTTACAAGTCCGCCCATATTTAAATTCCAAGCAAATAATGGATTTTTTTCTGCTGTTGCTGAAAGTAAAGCCGCTAAATGAATAATTGTATCCACTTCATTACGCTTTGCAATATCATGTAATTTTTGTCCATCTGTCACATCTAATGTTTCAAATGGGCCAGACTTTACTACGTCGCTATCCGTTTCGCGAATATCTGTTGCAATAACGTTCGATGCACCGTATACATCACGAAGTTTCATTACAAGTTCAGAACCAATTTGCCCTAAAGAACCGGTTACTAGAATTTTTTTCATTTTCCCCACTCCTCATTTGCAAACTATTCAAAAGATGTCGTTAATTAAATAATTCCCATTTCTTTTCCTACTTTTTCATACGTACGAATCGCTTCATCTAGCATTTCCTTCGTATGAGCTGCTGTTGGCATATTACGAACACGACCTGTTCCTTTTGCTACAGTTGGGAACACAATTGATTTCGCGTATACGCCCTCTTCATTTAAACGTTTACTAAATTCTTGTGTTAACACTTCGTCACCGATAATGCATGGTGTAATTGGTGTTTCACTTTCTCCAATATTAAAGCCAAGTTCTTTTAAGCCTTGTTTTAAATAGCGACCATTTTCCCATAGACGATCATGTAATTCAGTGCTTTCCATTAAAATCTCAATAGATTTCATACAAGCCGCTGCATCCGCTGGCGTTAAAGCTGTAGAGAATAAGAATGGACGTGAACGCACTTTTAACCAATCAATTAAGTTTTGCTTCCCTGCTACATATCCGCCAATTACCCCAATTGCTTTTGATAATGTACCAATTTGGAAATCAACTTTATCAGAAAGACCAAAATGTTTTACAGTTCCTGCTCCTTTTCCAAGTACGCCTGAACCGTGTGCATCATCTACATATGTCATTAAATCTAACTCTTCTGCAATCTCAACGATTTCTGGTAGTTTTGCAACATCTCCATCCATTGAGAAAACACCATCTGTAATAACCATTAATTTATTGTAAAGACCCGATTCTTTTGCCTCGATTGCTTTTTTTCGTAAATCTTCCATATCAGAATGCTTATACACGATGATTTTCGCTTTTGATAGACGACTACCATCGATGATAGATGCATGGTTCAATTCATCGGAAAGAATTGCATCATTTTTATCCATAACAGCTGAAATCGCTGCCATATTACAATTAAATCCAGATTGATAAGCAATTGCTGCTTCTGTATGTTTAAACTTTGCAATTGTTTCTTCCAATTTAATATGCAAATCTAAAGTACCGTTAATTGTACGAACAGCCCCTGCTCCAACACCGTACTTATGAATCGCACCAATTGCTGCTTCTTGTAAGCGATTATCAGTCGCTAATCCAAGATAGTTATTTGAAGACAAGTTAATATATTCTTTTCCGCCAATTGTAATAATCGGTCCATTTGGACTTTCAAGCGGATCAATTACGTTATAAAGCCCCTTTGATTTTAAATCCTCTAAATTTTCTTCTAAAAAGTTTGCAAGTGTTTTACTAGACATCGTGAAGCCTCCCATCGTTCATGTAAGCGGATTATTATCTCAATAATTCCAATAGTCCCTCTACTAGCTTAACACGTTTTCGAAATTTGTTATAGAAAAATAGCTTAAAGAAAACGCTTACAACTTTAAATTATATATCATTAAGTACAAGAAATCTATCCTTTACTTTTTTAGTTTGATAGAATGAGAAAAATATGTAAGGAGTTGAGAAAATGGCATTTACAGAATCTGATGTATATAACAATAAACCTTTTTTTGATCAATATATGAAGCGAAGATATAGAAAAGATAGCCCAAATGAAGCACTTGAAAAGCCAGTATTCTTTCAGCTCATTGGTGATGTAAAGGAAAAACAAATTCTCGATTTAGGTTGTGGTGATGCTAAGTTTGGTGTGGAATTAGTAGAAAAAAACTGTAGCTCTTACACTGGTATTGAAGGCTCTCAACTTATGTATGAACAAGCTATAAAGCAACTAGAAAATAAAAATGGTACTGTTCATTTTATAAACCTCAAAGACTATACATACCCTCCTTCTACTTTCGATTTAGTTACATCTAGACTCGCCTTACATTATATTGAACATCTTGATATTATTTTTCAAAATGTGTACCAAACTTTAAAAACAAATGGAACTTTTACCTTTAGCGTTCAACATCCCGTTATTACATCTTCATTTGAAAGCTTGCAAACAAGTGGCAAGAGAACGAGTTGGCTCGTCGATGATTACTTCAAGACAGGAAAACGGGTTGAACCATGGATTGATCAAGAAGTTATTAAATATCATCGTACAACTGAACAATATTTTACGTTATTACAAAAAGCAGGATTTACAATTACAAACTTAAAAGAGGCTACACCAAATCAAAACTGTTTTCAGAGTGAAGAAGAATATGAACGTCGCTTGCGTATTCCACTCTTTCTTTTATTTTCTTGCAAAAAATAAAAAGGAGATGAACCATTCATCTCCTTTTTATCTCATTGCCTGAGCCGCTTCTGGCAGTAACCGTCTTCCTCTTCCTTGCGGGATACAAAGTGGTGTTCCAAATAACGGGTCAGTAGCAATTTGACATTCCATGCGGAATACATCACGTACTAATTTCTGGTCCACAACTTCTTCTGGTTTACCTTGTGCATATATTTGTTTGTCTTGAATTGCTACAATATTGTCTGCATAGCGACATGCTAAATTTAAATCATGTAATACCATAACAATTGTTCTTTGTTCTGTTTCATTTAATTCGAATAATAAATCTAGCACTTCAATTTGATGAGTCATATCTAAATATGTAGTTGGCTCATCTAGTAAAATAATATCTGTATCTTGTGCAAGAGTCATTGCAATCCAGGCACGTTGACGTTGTCCACCTGAAAGGGCGTGAACATCACGCTCAGCAAATTCTGTCATACCTGTTGCGGCAAGTGCTTTTTGTACCATTTCCTCATCTTTTTCTGACCATTGCTTAAGCCATGTTTGATATGGGTAACGCCCTTGCTTTACAAGTTGCAATACTGTAAGTCCTTCTGGTGCTTGAGGTCCTTGTGGTAAAATTGCCATTTGACGAGCTATTTGCTTCGTTTGCATATTTTGAATCGCTTTATCTTCTAACAAAATATCACCTGATGTTGGCTTTAACAATCTAGCTAGTGAACGTAATAAAGTGGATTTTCCACAACCGTTAGAACCGATGAAAATTGTGATTTCTCCCTTTGGAATTTCTAAATTCAATTCATCAATAATAATTGTTTCACCATAAGACAGCGTTAACGATTTCGTCTCTAATGCTTTTTGCATATTTATCTCCCTCTATGAGTTCCGACTTTTATAAAGTAAATAAATAAAATAAGGTGCACCAATCGCCGATGTAAATACACCTGCAGGAACTTCAAGTGGCGCAAAGACTGTACGTCCGATTAAGTCGGCGGCAAGCACTAAAATCGCACCGACAATAGCTGCAACTGGAAGTAACGCCCCGTATAAAGAACCAACTAGTCTTCTTGAAATATGAGGTGCCATTAAACCAACAAATCCAATTCCTCCTGCGAAAGCAACCGCTCCTCCAATTAATGCTGTACTAAGGAGTAACATGAATAAGCGTGACTTCGTTAACGGAATACCAAGCCCTACTGCAATATCGTCTCCTAGCTCTTGAGCATTTAAATGTCTAGCTGCTATAAATGCTATTACAGTCAAAATAAGAACCCATGGCGCAAGTACCATAACATTTTGCCATGATGAACCGTAAACAGTACCGGTAATCCACACGTTTGCTTGACTTGCTTGATAAATTGGCGCTAATAACATAAATAGAGTCGTTGCCGCCTTCGTTAATGCCCAAAATCCAACACCAATTAAAACAAGGCTAATTGGCGATAATCCATCATTTCTCCATGCAAATAAATATACAAAAAACGCTACAATCGTTGCCCCAGCAAATGCTGCTAGCGGCATATAATGAATGCTTACTGTAAGCGCATTGTTTTTATCACTAAATATAGCTAAAAATAGTACAACAGCAACACTGGCACCGCCTGTAATTCCGATAATATCAGGAGAAGCAAGTGGGTTTCGAACAAGCCCCTGTAAAATACAGCCCGCTACAGCGAGTGCGATTCCTACAAAGATGGCAATTAAAATACGGGGCATACGAAACTTATTTACAACCATATTTGACATCGCATCGCCATTTCCGGTAATCGCTTGCCATACATCGTAAGGAGCAATTTTCATATCTCCCATACCTGCGCTTGCAAAAAATAATCCTGTTAAAACAACTAATAAACTCAATAAGACGAGACAAGCTCGTTTATACATTAAAAACGAGAGCCTGCCTTTTCCTATACGAAACGGAATATATTTCTTCATTTGCTAAGCCCTCTCTTACGTGCAATATAAATAAAGAATGGGGCTCCAATAAATGCTGTCATAACCCCTACTGGTACTTCTTGTGGCATAATGACATATCGTGCTGCTATATCAGCTAAGAGTAATAGTATTGCACCTAACAATCCGCTATACGGTACTCTCCACCTATGATCTACTCCAACAAAAGCTCTTGCAAAATGCGGAGTAACGATACCAATAAATCCAATTGGACCAGCAACCGCAACTGAACCACCCGATAACAGTACAATAATGAGTAGCACTAACGATTTCATTAAAATAGTTCGTTGTCCTAACCCCTTTGCGACATCTTCCCCCATCATTAATGTATTTACTTTCCCTGCCATCATAAGGGATGCAATCCAGCCTACTAATAAGTAAGGGAAAACAGATTGTAATATTTCTAACTTTCTTCCTTGTACAGATCCAGCAAGCCAAAATAAAACTTCTTCAAGCGCTTTTTCATTTAATACAAGTAGCCCTTGTGTTAATGATGAAAATAAAGCACTCATCGCAACACCTGCTAATGTTAACTTAAGCGGGGTTGTCCCTTCTTTTCCTAAAGAACTAGAGGCAAATACAAGTATTGCCGCAACCGCTGCTCCTAAAAAGGCAATCCAGGTGAAAGCCGATAATGATGTAACGGAAAAGATAACAATTGCTACAACTATGAAGAAAGCAGCACCTGAGTTTAATCCAATAAAATCTGGAGCAGCAAGTGGGTTCTTTGTTAAAGTTTGCATAAAACAACCCGCGATGGCTAAACTAGCACCCACACTAGCCGCAATTAACGCCCTTGGAAGACGCACATTTTGAATAATAATATGTTCATTTGAACCATTAAAATGGAAAAAAGCATCCAAAGCTAATTTCCAGCTCGTATTTGTATATCCGAAAATAATACTTCCCCAAATACAAATAACGACTGCAATGATTCCAACAAATAATCCAATCCATTTTGCTTGATTTGTTTTTAATAACATGCAGCGTTTCCCCTTCAATGTATAATGATACGTTGTTAGTGTATTTCAACTTAATTCTCATTGTCAACGATAATGAGAATTATTTTCATCCACATATATTGACAATCCGTCTCTAAAGCTTTACTATCATGCTTGCAATTGAAAAATTTTCTCAATAAGTAGGGGGTACATAATGAATTTCATGCAAAAGAAATCGTTTACATTATTTGTATTTCTACTAGCATTTTCACTTCTTTTAAGTGCTTGTGGAAAATCAAATAACAAAGAAGAAGCAACAAAAGAAGATAATAAAAAAGAAATGATTACTGTAGAACACGCAATGGGTAAAACAGAAGTTCCTGCCAATCCAAAACGTGTCGTTGTTTTAACAAATGAAGGAACAGAAGCTTTACTTGCCCTTGGTGTAACGCCAGTAGGTGCTGCTGAAGCTCCTACCGGTAACCCATGGTATCCACATACGAAGGATAAACTGAAAAGTGTGAAAACTGTCGGCACTGAGCTGCAAGTTAATGTGGAAACAATCGCTTCTTTAAAACCAGACTTAATCATTGGTAACAAACTTCGCCATGAAAAAGTATACGAGCAGTTAAAAGGCATAGCTCCTACTGTCTTTTCAGAAACACTGCGTGGGGAATGGAAAGATAATTTTAAACTTTATGCAAAAGCAGTAAATAAAGAAAAAGAAGGTCAAAAGGTTTTAGCTGATTACGAAAAACGTATAAAAGACTTAAAAGGCAAACTTGGAGATCAAGTAAATCAAGAAATTTCTATGGTACGCTTTATGCCTGGTGATGTTCGTATTTATCATGGAGATACATTCTCTGGTGTTATTTTAAAAGAACTTGGTTTCAAACGTCCTGGTGATCAAAATAAAAATGACTTTGCAGAACGTAATGTATCTAAAGAGCGTATCTCAGCAATGGATGGCGATACCATCTTCTACTTCACATACGATAAAGGTAATGAGAAAAAAGGTTCTGAATTAGAGAAAGAATATATAAACGATCCTCTATTCAAAAACTTAAATGCTTCTAAAAACAATAAAGTATACAAAGTTGACGATGTCATTTGGAATACAGCTGGTGGTGTAATGGCTGCAAACTTAATGCTAGATGACATTGAAAAACACTTTGTTAAATAGTTTCCTTCTAACCAGCTCCCTCTTTTATGGAGCTGGTTTTTTCATTTCACTGAAGTGTCACATTATTTCATTTTGTATTTTTATTCCCAATATGTTATATTATAAAAATAAGTATAGTGTATTTTCTTTATATCAGAATAGATATTCTAATCTAAATTTTCTGATTTGTCACTATTTTACTTTCTTTTAGAATTCAAATAATACATTTGAAAACGCTTATTATCTCGTTTTCAGGGAAAACTACCATAACGGATAGAGAAAAAATGGATTATTTTAGAAATTTTCTTTCTATTTCCATATAATTCTATTGACTTCTAAATATTTTGTAAATTAAAATGATTACATAAATATCCGTTATACAGGATTAGGGGGAAGCAAAAATGGATGCAGCTTTAAAATTAGACAAAGCTGGAGAACAACAATCACCAAAAAAACATCCACCAGGATTATATTTGTTGTTCTTAACAGAAATGTGGGAAAGATTTAGTTATTATGGAATGCGCGGCCTTTTAGTTCTTTATTTAACAACTGCTGCTGTTAGTGGCGGGTTAGGATTTGATAAGGCATTCGCAGTGCAATTATATGGTTATTTTACAGCGGCAGTATACTTCATGCCAATTCTAGGCGGATGGCTAACTGACCACTATATTACAAGACGTCACGCCATTACTCTCGGCGGAATTATTATGGCAATCGGTAACTTTGTACTATTCTCAATGAATACAAAAACAGGACTATTCCTTGGATTAATACTATTAGTTATTGGTAATGGATTCTTTAAACCAAATATTTCTACACTGTTAGGTGAATTATACAACGAAAATGATTCACGTCGTGACAGTGCATTTACTATCTTCTATATGGGGATTAACGTAGGGGCCTTCTTCGCTCCACTTATTTGCGGATTTTTAGCAGAAGATTTCTTTAAAACAAGCGTTAATGGCGTTATGGTTATGGGATACAAATACGGATTCTTAGCAGCTTGTATTGGTATGATTATTGGACAAATTGTTTTCAACTTACTAGCTCCTCGATATCTTGGTAAAGCAGGAACAACAATTGTTGGTAAAAAATCCAAAAATCAGCCTACAATTGAAAAGAAACCTTTAACAAAACAAGAAAAAAACCGCACTTGGGCAATTGTAATTTTAACTTGTTTCGTAGTATTCTTCTGGGCAGGATTTGAACAAGCTGGTAGTTCTCTAACACTGTATACTAATACATTTGTTGATCGTACAATTTTCGGCTGGGAAGTTCCAACATCTTGGTTCCAATCGGTTAACCCAGCATTCATCGTACTACTTGCACCATTTGTATCTATGCTATGGTTAAAACTTTCTAAAACAAAACGTGGAGATTTAAAAGTACCAACAAAAATGGCATTAGGTATGATTTTACTAGGTATAGGTTATCTTGTTCTAACATTAGCTGTGTTAAAAACAGGAAGTGATGAAGCGAATATAACTGTTAAAGCAAACTTATTATTCATCATTATTACTTATATGTTCCATACAATTGGCGAACTATTCTTATCACCAATTGGTCTATCAATGGTAAGTGCAATTGCACCTGTTAAATTAGCATCATTATTAATGGGTGTATGGTTAGCTGGTTCAGGTATGGCTAACTGGTTAGCTGGTAAACTTGCTTCCTTTACACAATCATTAGGATACCTTGAAGTATTTTCAAGTATCGGTATTATCGTTATCATCTTAGGATTTGTACTTCTTCTCTTCTCTAAAAAAGTTGCAAGTATGATGGAATAACACACAAAAAGGCGCTTCTACTAGTAGAAGCGCCTTTTCTATTTCTATTACTTCTCTTCTAATGCCGCCACATCCACATGAATACTTTCACCCGGAGATGATACATCATGCACTTGAGCAACTCCACTCTGTTCATCACAGCTGTCGATCCATACTGGCATCCCTTCATACATAACGTCAATTCTGCTTGAAGATGATAAGATTTGCTTTACACGCTTTATATCCATTGTACCTTCCTCCTTATATATTACACTCCTTTCTATCTTGTCATATCTCTTTAAAATGTATTCCATAAAAAAAGACGTATATTTCCATACGTCTCTTTCCATAATATTCAAATTTTATGAAAATAATGTTTTTACAACTTCACTTACTTTATCATTATGCACTTGATAATATACTTCTAATCCACGTCTCTCAAAGCGAACTACTTTATTTTGCTTTAATTTTGTTAAATGCTGTGAAACAGTCGATTGAGGAATTTCTAATACTTCCTGTAATTGTGTTACGTTACATGTCCCACGCTGCATTAGCTCCATTACTAAACGTAGACGAAGTGGATGAGCTAATGCTCTTAACATCTGTACATCTTCTTCTGAAATGCTACAGTCAAATTGGTTTGGATTCATAAAGTTCCCCTCATTTTTCATTTTTATTTTCTTTATTATTTATTTATATATTTGTCTTTATATTTCCTGTTACGACACAACTTTATCAACCTATACCGATGAAAATTTTTTCCTCCTTTTATCAGCATACCCTTTAGGAAAACCCCTTGCTGATTTTGAATATTATACTATACGCTATAGCAAAAAAGCAAAATATACAAAGAGGATTACTTTGCTTCTAAATGCTGTTTTCTCAAGCTTTTTGTTATATTTTATTCACTCTGCAATGTGCCGTAACGATATTGTAAAATACTGTTCTTAATTGATATACCATTGTAAAGTTATTTGACCAGATTGAGTAGCTTTGTTACAATTAAAAGCGAAATTTTGGTAAGGAGGATGATTCATCATTAAAAAATGGTTACTATTTATTTTTATTAGTATTGCGCTTGGTTGGACCATTATCGATAACTTCCTACTCAATAAAGAAGTAACAGAATTCAGCTCAAAATCGAACCTTCAAATTGGAACAGAAATTGGTAATATGGCCCCTAACTTTCTTTTACAGACAATTGATGGAAAGGAAATCCATCTTTCAGAATATAAAGGAAAGAAAGTAATATTAAATTTTTGGGCAAGTTGGTGTGGACCATGTAAAATAGAAATGCCCGATATGGAAAAATTTTATCAACATACAAAAGACACTGAAGTTGAAATTGTCGCTGTAAATGCAACAGCTAGCGAAAAAGATCCTAGCAATGTAAAACAATTCCTCGAAGAAAATAAATATACTTTCCCTGTCCTATTGGATAAAAAAGGACAAGCAAGTGCAACATATCAAATTATAAGTATCCCTACATCTTTTATCCTCGATACAAAGGGTGTCATTCAATATAAGCATGTCGGACCGATGACATATGAAAAGATGCAAGAATATACAACTGCTTTATAAAAATGAAACTTTAATCAGTCGGGATCTCTTCCCCCCACCTAGCTCTTTGTATGAACTGAACCTTGAGGTGGGATTATTACTCCCTATAAATAGCGAAATAAAAAAGTGCTCAAACGTATTTGAGCACTTTTTTGTCCAATTTTTGAACAAAATATAGCGATTTTTTTACAGATAACACTATTATGGAATAATTATACTTTTTCACGTTGACAATAGTGCTGAAGGAGAATATACTAAGCATGTAAGTTTATTGTGAATTATTTCACAAATTATGTGAATATCTTCACATAATATAGATAGGAGTTGTCATTATTATGAGTACTTGGACACAAATTTATGATCCATTAAACAACATCTGGTTATCTGCACTAATCGCTGCACTCCCAATTTTTTGCTTCATTATTTGTTTAATGGGTTTCAAAATGAAAGGTTATATCGCTGGTCTTTATAGTGTGATTGTAGCTATTATTCTTGCAATATTTGTTTATAAAATGCCAGCAACTGTAGCATTAGCATCTGCGGGATTTGGTGTTTTATCTGGATTTTATCCAATTTGTACTATCGTTATCGCAGCTATTTTCCTTTACAAATTAACTGTTAAAACAGAACAATTCAATGTCATTCGTGACAGTATTTCAAGCATTACAAATGATCAACGTTTACAGGTATTATTAATCGCTTATTCTTTCGGTGCTTTCTTAGAAGGTGCAGCTGGTCTAGGTGTTCCAGTTGCTATTACAGCTGCATTACTTGTAGGTATGGGCTTTAACCCATTAAAAGCAGCAGGTATTTGCTTAGTAGCTAATATCGCTGGTGGTGCTATGGGCGCTATGGGTATCCCGGTTACAGTACCAGCACAATTAACTCAACTTGATGCATTAACTGTTGGTCGTCAAACTGTTTACATTTTACCATTCATTAGTATTGTTTTACCGTTCTTACTTGTTTCAATGGTAGATGGATTTAAAGGCATTAAAGAAACTTGGCAAGGTATTCTTGTTAGTGGTGTTTCATTCGCTATCACTCAATTCCTTGTAACTTACTTCTTAGGCGCTGAACTTACTAATATTTTCGCAGCAGTTGTAAGTATGATTGCTCTTGCATTATTCTTACGTGTTTGGCAGCCAAAATCTTCTGCTAAAGAAGAAAAACAAGAAAAAGAATCTCATACATTTAATCAAATTTTATATGCTTGGTCTCCATTCGTATTCTTAACTGCATTTGTAACAATCTTTAATTTAAAACCAATTAAAGCTCTATTTGCTCCAAATGGTGCACTTGAAAACTTAGTATTTAACATTCAATTCCCTGGTCTTCATAATCAAGTTATGAAAACTGCACCAATTACAAAAGCTGATACACCTTTCGCAGCTATTTTCAAGCTAGATGTATTCTCTTCTACAACTACTGCGATTGTATTAGCAATTATCGTTTCACTTATCGTTTACCACGTAAAAGGTAAAATGATCAAAGAATTAATGATTGAAACAATGAAAGAATTAAAAGCTCCAGTATATACAATTTGTAGCGTTATCGCTTTAGCTTACGTAGAGAACTACTCTGGTATGTCATCTACACTTGGACTTGCATTCTCTTCTACTGGAAATGCATTCCCTATTCTTTCTCCAATCTTAGGATGGATTGGCGTATTCATTACAGGTTCAGTAGTATCTAGTGGTTCACTATTCGCACCACTTCAAGCAGTAACTGCAGATCAATTAAACATCGTTCCTTCTACACTTGTTGCATTAAACGTAGTCGGTGGTACAATGGCAAAAATGGTTTCACCACAATCTGTAGCAGTTGCTTGCGCGGCAGTTGGACTAGTTGGTAAAGAATCTGCTCTATTTAAAACAGCAATGAAATACAGTTTAATTTTCTTAGCTATTATCAGCTTACTTCAACTTAACTCTGTATTTAATATCTTTTAAAAACGAAACACCGATCCCCTAACTAAGAGGGATCGGTGTTTTATATTATGCTTTTTTATTTTTTAATAACGATGCACCAGCTATTTCAGGGTGCGTCATTTCATATGGATCTAAAATAATATCGAGTTCTTCCGCTGTTAACACACCGTGCTCTAAGCAAAGCTCCCGAACAGATTTCCCTGTCGCAATAGCTTCACGTGCAATGCGAGAAGCCGTTTCATAACCAATATGAGGATTCACCGCTGTAATAATTCCAACACTTTTTTCAACGTACTGTTTGAGCAATTCTTCATTTGCCGTAATCCCTTTAATACAATACTCACGAAATACACGGAATCCATTATTCATAATGCTAATAGATTGGATTAAATTAAATACAAGTACGGGTTCCATTACATTTAATTCTAATTGTCCCGCTTCTGATGCTAAACAAATTGTATGATCGTTTCCGATAACTTGGAAAGCAACTTGGTTAATTACTTCTGCCATAACTGGATTTACTTTACCTGGCATAATAGATGAACCTGGTTGACGAGCTGGTAATTGAATTTCAGCTAATCCAACACGTGGCCCAGATGCCATAATGCGAAGATCATTTGCGATTTTAGACATATTCATCATACATACTTTCAGCGCTGCTGATACTTCTGTATATGCATCTGTATTTTGCGTTGCATCAACTAAATGCTCAGCCCCAACAAGAGGGAACCCGCTCAGGTTTCGTAAATGCTTTACGACGTGTTCAATATAAGTCGGATTGGCATTCAATCCAGTTCCAACAGCTGTCGCTCCCATATTCACTTCATATAAATGTTGACGAGACTGTTTAATCCTCTTTATATCACGCTCGAGTACTCGACTATACGCTTCAAATTCTTGGCCAAGACGAATTGGAACTGCATCTTGTAAATGCGTACGCCCCATTTTAATGACATGATCAAACTCTTTTGCCTTATCACGAAAAGCAGTATGCAGCTCTTCCATTGTCATTAGAAGCTCTTCTAGCATCATTAACGTGGCAATATGAATACCTGTTGGAAATGCATCGTTTGTTGATTGTGCCATGTTTACATGCGTATTTGGACTAATAGTCGCATAGTTTCCCTTCTCGTATCCCATTCGTTCCAATGCACGGTTTGCAATAACTTCGTTTGTATTCATATTAATTGAAGTACCTGCTCCACCTTGAATCGGATCTACAATAAACTGATCATGGAATTTTCCATCGACAATTTCTTGAGCTGCTTCTGCAATTTCTTGTCCAATATTTCTCGCTAAATATCCGGTCTCCATATTTGCAAGTGCTGCTGCTTTTTTTACAGTTGCCATAGCTGTAATGAGTGACGGATGAATACGATATCCTGTAATAGGAAAGTTTTCTACAGCACGCAATGTTTGTACACCGTAGTAAGCTTCATTCGGTACTTCTTTTTCACCTAAAAAATCTTTTTCTATACGTATATCTTTCGTCACTATCATTTTTTACCACCTATACTTTTCATTGTAAATCCCGGATTTTAAAATT
The DNA here is from genome assembly GCF_000746925.1 of Bacillus clarus. GTDB lineage: Bacteria > Bacillota > Bacilli > Bacillales > Bacillaceae_G > Bacillus_A > Bacillus_A clarus. The sequence goes on along the minus strand of NZ_JMQC01000008.1, from coordinate 2,940,612 downwards.
TTTCCTATGAAAATATGATTATAATAAGAGAATGCTCCCACATCCCTCTTCACTATATAGTACCTTTTTTGAAAGCGCAAACATTTAAATTCCTCATACAATCTTTTGAAAATCGAGTTAGTGGGAATCCTCCTTCCCACTAACCATTAACTCCCTATCGTCTCTTCCGTTTTCCTTATTTCCACTCGCTTAATTTGATGCATATCTTTTTCAAGAACTTTGAAATAGAAGCCACTTTTCTCAATCACATCTCCCTCAGCGACACTCTGTTTTTGCACCATAATCCAGCCACCAATTGTATCAACATCAACAGCAACTAAATGTATTCCAAATAAATCGTTTACTTCACTAATAAGTACTTTCCCCTCTACAATTTTACAGCCTTCACTTATATGTTCTATAGGGGGATGCTCGTCTTCATCATACTCATCTCGAATTTCTCCAACAATTTCCTCTAAAATATCTTCCAATGTAACAATTCCTGCCGTACCGCCATATTCATCATACAAAACTGCTAGCGGAATACGCCTTCTTTGCATTTGCAATAATAAATCATGAATTGGGATATTTTCTAAAACTTCAATAACTGGTCTTGTATATGGGGTAATAGAGCATTCTTCACCTCGACCACCATCCATATAGTGAATAAATAAATCTTTTACATTAACCATTCCAATAATCTCATCTTTATCTTCACCAAATACGGGATACCGCGTATACTTTTCTTGTCCAATAATTTTAATATGTGTCTCGAACGGTTCATCTTCATACAAGCCCACGACTTCAGTACGTGGAACCATAATTTCTTTTGCCACCCTGTTATCAAATTCAAAAATGTTATTTACATACTTAAATTCAGCTTGATTAATTTCTCCACTCTCATAGCTCTCAGATAAAATCAACCTCAGCTCTTCCTCCGAATGTGCAACCTCATGTTCAGAGGCTGGGTGTAATCCGAATATTCCTGTCACCAATCGTGCTGAGCCATTTAACGCCCAAATAAACGGATACATAACTCGGTAAAAATAAATAAGTGGTCGTGATAATAATAAGCTAACCTGCTCTGCCTTTTGAATAGCAAATGTTTTTGGAGCAAGTTCTCCGATTACAACATGTAAAAAAGTAATAACTGCAAATGCGATAATAAACGAAATGGTACTTGCAATTGCAGGGGATAGATTCACTTTTAAAAACAACGGTTCGAGCAAATGCTTAATTGTAGGTTCTCCTAGCCACCCAAGCCCTAAAGCTGTAATCGTAATCCCTAACTGACATGCAGATAAATATTCATCTAAATTTGAAATAACTTTCTTAGCTGCCAATGCTCCTCGCTTTTTTTCACCAACGAGTTGATCAATACGACTGCTACGCACCTTTATAATTGCGAATTCTACAGCTACGAAAAATCCTGTTAACGCGATAAGAATAGCTACCATCAATAATTTAAAAATATCCAAATAGATCCTTTAGCTTTTCTTAGCTAAAGTTACACCTCCTTTTTTAAAAGAAGTTTCACTTTAGTTTCTTCATTTGCCGAAATGAAAACCTATATAAAATTCGCCAATTTTCAGCTCTCATATAATTCTAACGGTAAACCGTCAGGATCTTGGAAAAAGACGAACCTTTTTTCCGTTATTTCATCAACACGCACCGGCTCCGTATCTACCCCGTATTGATTTAAATGCTTAACAGCCTCTTCTATATTAGTAACCGCAAACGCCAAATGCCTAAGCCCAGCTGCTTCAGGAAAACTCGGCCGCTCTGGCGGATTAGGAAATGAAAATAACTCAATTTGATACTGTTCTCCTACACATAAATCTAACTTGTACGAATCTCTCTCCTTTCTGTATACTTCATTTATCACTTTAAAACCTAGTATCCTTGTATAAAAATTTTTTGATATTTTATAATCTGAACAAATAATTGCAATGTGATGTACGCTGCATATATTCATACTGCCTCTATTCCTCTCTTTACTAAAGATGCATATTCTCCCTTAAAATGAAAAACCTATGTAACAGAATATCTCTTTTAGGGGGTTTATTATGAAATTCGTGACGTTTTTCCTCGGTCTTATCGTAGTCTTCTTCCTTGCTTACATTGCCAGCAACAATAAAAAGCATATTAAATTTAAGCCTATTTTCATCATGCTTATTATACAGCTAATTTTAACTTACTTATTATTAAATACAGGAATTGGCCTAGTATTGATTACACTGATTTCTAATTTATTCACAAAGTTACTCGACTATGCTGCATCAGGTGTGAATTTCGTATTTGGTGGGCTTGCAAACAAAGGAGAAATGCCTTTTTTCCTCAATGTATTATTACCGATTGTTTTTATTTCCGTCTTAATTGGTATATTACAACATTTCAAAATACTACCATTTTGTATTCGGTGGATTGGCTTCTTTCTCAGCAAAATCAATGGACTCGGAAAATTAGAGTCTTATAACGCGATTGCTTCTGCAATTGTCGGGCAATCAGAAGTATTTATTACCGTCAAAAAACAACTAGCGCAAATTCCTAAACATCGTCTTTATACACTTTGTGCATCTGCTATGTCAACCGTATCTATGTCCATTGTCGGTGCTTATATGACGATGATTGAACCAAAATATGTAGTTACCGCACTCGTTCTCAATTTATTTAGCGGCTTTATTATCGTGCTAGTTATTAATCCTTATGACGTAAAAGATGATGAAGATATTTTAGAAATAAAAGGAGAAAAACAAAGCTTTTTTGAAATGCTTGGAGAATATATTCTCGATGGATTTCGCGTAGCAATTGTTGTCGGTGCTATGCTTATTGGATTCGTCGCTTTAATGAGTTGTATTAACGACTTATTTCTTATTATCTTTGGTATCACATTTCAGCAGCTGATAGGTTATGTCTTCTCTCCAATTGCATTTCTTATCGGTGTGCCAAGTTCTGAAATGGTCACAGCGGGAAGTATTATGGCTACAAAGCTCGTAACGAACGAATTTGTAGCTATGATGGATCTCAGCAAACTCGCTAACAGTCTGTCCGCTCGTACAGTAGGTATCATCTCTGTCTTTCTTGTCTCCTTCGCAAACTTTTCTTCTATCGGTATCATTTCAGGTGCGGTAAAAGGATTGAATGAAGAACAAGGAAATGTCGTCGCTCGCTTCGGTTTGAAATTGTTATACGGGGCAACTCTTGTTAGCATTTTATCTGCGATTATTGTAAGCATTATGCTTTAATTAGGCAAAATTTAAGCGTGGTCTTCTCCTTATCTTTTGTATACAATAACGAATAGATGTCTCATAAATAATCGCGACATCTATTTTTTATACATGTACAATGTCTGTTATTTAGCGTACAATATCTGTTATGTGTTTGAATACACATCATAGAAATATACACCTTGATAAGTTTAAAGGAGAACAAATGATGAAATCCGATATGAAAGAAATTAATCGAACCTTAAATGGACGCACAAAGAGAAAACGTCTACTATGGTTCATTCTCATCCCACTACTTATTGTGATAATTGGATTTGGAGGTTATTCCTTCCATATATACAGTAAAGCAAAATCCATCGTAAGCAATGCCTACTCTGAACTAAGTAGAGGCGATAAATCCGACAAACGCGAAAAAGCCGTTAAACCTATGACAGATAATGTTTCCATTCTTATTATGGGTGTTGATGAAAGTGATATTCGCGAAAAAGATTACGGTAAAGCGACTCGTACAGATGCATTACTATTGGCTACGATTAATAAAAATGATAAATCCGTCAAACTTGTTAGTATTCCACGTGACTCTCGTGTCTACATTAAGTCGCGTGATAAATACGATAAAATTACACATGCCCACGTATTTGGTGGTGTAGATAGCACCATTGATACTGTAGAGAACTTTTTAAATGTTCCCGTTGATTATTATGTAAAATTCAACTTTAAATCGTTTATTAAAATTGTCGATTCACTTGGTGGTATTACCGTCGACGTTCCTGTTGAATTCACAGAACAAAACAGTAAGGACGAGCCTGATGCGATTCACCTGAAAAAAGGACGTCAACATTTAAATGGCGAAGAAGCACTCGCGCTAGCTAGAACTCGTCATATTGATAGCGATTATATGCGTGGTCAGCGTCAACAGCTTGTTCTAGAAGCTATTGCCCAAAAAGCACTATCAATCAATTCCGTTAACAAAATCGGAAGCTTATTAGACGCTTTGGATAAAGACTTAAAAACAAACTTAACTTTTGATGATATGATGACTATTACAAAGAGTACAATGGGTTCAAACTTAAACATGGACAAGTTACAAGTGGAAGGTACCGATAAATATATAGGTGGTATTTACTACTACGTTCCTAATGAGAAAAGTGTCCATGACATATCCAAGACGTTAAAGGAACATCTTGGTGTTACGAATAAAAGTGAGCATAAAAAATTATAATAAAAAGGCTGCTAGAAATTTCTAAGCAGCCTTTTTATTATACATTCTAAAACAACCGTATATTTTTTCGCAAATTGTGACAAAAAGAGACAATTGTTACAACAATGTAACGTTTTTTATAGAAATATTACACACACAATGAAAATAATAGTATAATAGTACACACATAGTACTATTATCATCATTTTTATACGAAAAATGTAATACATATATCTATACATTAATTTCTGGGGGGGAAATAAATGAAGCTACGCAAATTACTAATCGGTTCCGCTATTGCTGGGGGCATAATACTTTGTGCAGGTGGAATTGGTAGTTATCAGTACGTATCAAAATTAAATAAACAATTAAATACGACTGCATTACCACATACTACATTTGAAGGTATTTCTCTTGATGGAAAAAATAAAAAAGACATTCAAGAAATTATTCAAAAAAAAGCAAATGAATTAAACAGTACATCCCTTACCTACACATTTCAAGACAATACGCAAACATATACATGGGAAGAACTAGGTGTAGATTATAAAGAAAAAGATATCGTTAAAAATATCTTTAAAGAACAAGAAGGCAATATTATGGATCGCTACAAAATGCGAAAGCAAGCTGAAAACGGGGAGTTAAAGCGCGACTATAAATTAACACCGCAATTAAATACAAAGACTTATGAAGCTTTTATAAAGGATAAATATAATGAAACTTTAAAAGATCCCGTCAACGCTGATTTAAGCATCTCAGGAACAACCGTCAATATTAGTCAAAGTCAAAATGGGGAAAAAATTGATAAAGAAAAACTAAAAGATTTAACACAACAGGCAATTGCTGCTAATACACAAAATATTGCGTTACCAATTGCCACTATAAAACCAGAACGTTCTACGGAAGATGTTCAAAATATGGGGATTAAAGAAGTCATTGCTGAATACTCTACTCCTATGGCAGGGCGAAATGGGAGCCAATCCTTTAACGTAAATAAATCAGCTAACACTTTAAGCGGCGCGATTGTTGCACCCGATGAAACATTTAGCTTTAATGGGCGCGTTGGTGTTACAGATGCTGCACACGGATATAAATCCGCAGCTGTATATTTACAAGGGAAAGTTGTACAAAGCGCTGGTGGTGGTGTTTGCCAAGTAAGTAGTACTTTATATAGTGCCGCTTTACGTGCTGATTTAGGCATCGTCGCTCGTAGCAATCACTCTATGCCTGTTCATTACTTACCACTTGGGCAAGATGCAGCTGTAGCCGATTATGGTCCTGATTTAAAATTCAAAAATAATACAGGTAAGCATATTTACATTCAAGCATTTTCTAACGGTGGTAGTATTACGGCACGAATTTTCGGTACACCTACTGGAAAAAATGTAGAAGTTTCATCTAAAGTAATTAGTGATACAGAAAATAAAATTACTGCTGTGACATATAAAAAAGTAACACAAAATGGTGAAGTCATTTCAAATGGTCAAATATCAAAAAGCGTATATAAAAAGGCGTGATTCATTCACGCCTTTTTGTTTTGCAATAAACGTATAAACATTTCTATATGTTCTTTCGTTTCTTCTAATGACCATATACGATTTCCTTGTTTTGCAGCTAGTAAGCATCCTTCTTCCCATGCTTTTTTCTTCTGTATATCGAACAATTCATCTTGTAGTTTCAGGATTGTTTCCTTTTCTTCTGCCTCAAGAAACTCTTCCATTACACTGACTATCTCATCTTCATGAACACTTAACGTACAATATGATTTTAGAAAATATTGCAATGTTGTATACATCTTGCTCCCCCTTTTTTATTTATCGGATGGATAGGAAGTAACAATTTTAAATCCTAATTCTCCTGATTTATCTCTCGCCAAAACAGTAACGGTCTTTACCAACTTGTCTTTTACGCTCATATTTTTCTTTAATACGGTTTTTCCAACGGGGAATGAATGAGTCGTATTCAATACGAGACGAGCTTCCTTAGAATTCTTTAACCAGTCTTGAATTTCTTTATCATGTTGCTTCAAACTATCCTTTACAGCTTTTGTTGCTATTTCCTTATCGTAGTATGTACTTGCTGCTGATACTTTATCTGTACGCAAGCGTTCTTTTAACTGTTCTTCAGTCTTCCCAACATGTCTTTCTATCGTATGACCATTTTTCGGTGGGCCTTCCATTTCATCTAGAATGTTATCGCTAACCTTTTCTACTGATGTTGAATTATTTCCTTTTGGCTTCTCTGTTTGTTGTTCTCTTCCTGCACAACCACTTAAAATTAATAGTAGTGCCAATAAGCTACTCAACAAAATGCTACTTAATCGTCTCATCATATCACCTCTTTCATGATTATTATCGTATCTTCATGAAAAGTCAATTTTACAAAGAAAAAACGTGTGAAACAACGAAATTCCACACGTTTTTTTCTACATATATATTTAATTCACGTTATACGATATCGTATCCTTGCTCTTCAATTGCATCTTTTAACTGCTCTACATTTAGTTTTGCTTCATCATATTCCACTTCTACTGTACCTGCTTGTAATTCAACTGTTACTTTATTTACACCAGCTAATTCTTGCAACGCATTTGTCACAGCTAATTTACAATGATTACATGTCATACCTTCTACATTTAATGTTACCGTCATTTCTAATTCCTCCTCAATTACTCCCTTTATTTCTAATTGATGAACAATACCATCACCTTATATTTTAACACGCTTTAAGCGAAGTGCATTCGTTACGACAGAAACAGAACTAAACGCCATCGCAGCTCCTGCTACCCAAGGCTCAAGTAAGCCACTTGCCGCAATCGGTATACCAATTGCATTATAGAATAGTGCCCAGAATAAGTTTTGACGAATATTTTTCATCGTTTTTTGGCTTAAATCAATCGCTTGTGGTATATGACTTAAATCCCCTCCAACTAGCGTAACATCAGCTGCTTCAATTGCTACATCTGCTCCTGTTCCAATTGCCATTCCAATATCCGCCTTTGCTAATGCTGGAGCATCGTTAATTCCATCGCCCACCATAGCTACTCGTTTTCCTTGTTTCTGTAATTGTTCTACAATATTCGCCTTTTGTTCCGGTAATACTTCTGCGTACACTTGTTCAATTCCTACTTGTTTTGCAATTGCAGATGCAGTTCGTTCGTTATCACCAGTTACCATATATACATCAATTCCAGCAGCTTTCATTTTCTGAATAGCAGCTTTTGAACTTTCTTTTATCGTATCCGCAACAGAGATCATCCCTGCGAATTGATCTGCTATCGCGACAAGCATAACAGTCTTTCCATCTGCCTCCTGTTTACTCATAATATCTTCATACCCAGTTATATCGACATTATGTTCTCTCATTAATTTTCTTGTTCCGATAATAACGGAATTACCTTCAATTGTAGCTTCAATTCCATGTCCAGGAACTGCCCGAAAATCTTCAACAGACAATAAAGTTACTTCTTTTTCTTTCCCATATTCTACAATAGCTGACGCTAATGGATGCTCTGAAACATTTTCTGCTGATGTAGCATAGGGCAACATATTATCTTGCAAACTCATCACATCAGTAACTGCCGGCTTCCCCTTTGTCACAGTTCCTGTTTTATCTAATAAAACAGCATTAATTTTATGCGTTGCTTCTAAATACTCTCCACCTTTAAAAAGAATTCCCTTCTCGGCACCTTTTCCAGTTCCTACCATTATAGATGTAGGTGTCGCTAATCCAAGAGCACAAGGACAAGCAATTACAAGTACAGCTATTGCTACTTCAATAGATTGTGATAAATCTTGTGATGTAACAACAAAGTACCAAGTAATAAAAGCAAGCACTGCAATAGCTACAACGATTGGAACAAATATACCAGAAATCATATCTGCCATACGTTGTATTGGTGCTTTTGATCCTTGAGCTTCTTCTACGATTTTAATAATATTTGCAAGAGCTGTATCTTTTCCGATTTTCTCAGCTCTCATTGTTAACGTACCATTTTTATTAATCGTCGCTCCAATTAAAGCATCTCCAGATTTCTTTTCAACAGGGATAGATTCACCCGTAATCATCGCTTCATCAACAGATGATATACCTGATAAAACTATACCATCCGCTGGTATTTTTTCACCTGGTTTTACAACGATTGTATCGCCAATTATCACATTTTCAATTGGAATCAACATTTCTTTCCCGTCACGAATAACTAATGCTTCTTTTGCTTGTAAACTTAATAATTTTGAAATTGCTTCTGTCGTTCTTCCCTTTGCAACTGATTCAAAATATTTCCCAACGAGGATAAGTGTAATAAGTATCGCACTCGTTTCAAAATAAAGATCTGGTGAATAAGATGAGTCATTTAATGTTTTTAATCCTTCATAAAGGCTATAAAAATAAGCCGCTGAAGTACCGAGTACGACAAGCACATCCATATTTGCACTCTTATTTCGCAGGGCACGGTATGCTCCTACATAAAATTGAGAACCAATATAAAATTGTACTGGTGTTGCAAATAATAATTGGACCCATGGATTCATTAAAAAATGCGGCATCGGTAAACCAGTATCAAACGGCATATGTGCGACCATTGTATAAAGAAGCGGTAATGATAATAAAATAGAAAGAAATAGCTGTCTTCTTTTCCCTTTTAATTGCTCTTCTTTTTTATTAGCATTTTCTTCTTCTTGTAGCTTACCTTTATAACCTAATTTCATTATTTTCTCTAAAATAGAATCTATTGTAATAAGGCCTTCTTTATAAACAATTGTCGCATTGTTCATAGCTAAATTAACCGTAACACTTTCGATACCTTCCATTTTACCAATGACTTTTTCAATTCGGTTTGAACATGCAGCACATGTCATCCCTTCAATATTTAACTTTATTTTTTCATTCCGAATTTCATATCCTAATTTTTCAATACGATTCGTAATTGCCTCTATCGTTTGTTCCTCTTCATCATATTGAATACTCGCTTGCTCCATCGCTAAATTTACATTCACTTCTACACCATCTAGTTTATTTAATACCTTCTCAATTCGAGCTGAACAAGCTGAACATGTCATTCCATTAATACCGACTGTGATTTGTTTTTGTTTACTCATACAGTCCATCTCCTTTCTATTTCGAGAACTGCTTCATCACTTTCATCAATTCTTGAATAGACGCATCCCCATTTCCCTCTTGAATCGCTTTTGCTACGCAATGATTTGTATGACGCTCTAATAATGAAAAGCCAACTTTATTTAATGCTGCCTGCACAGCAGAAACTTGAATGAGTACATCTACACAATAGCGATTATCTTCAATCATCTTCTGAATACCCCGGACCTGACCTTCAATTCTTTTAAGTCGTTTTACAACCTTCTCAACCTCTTCATCCGTTCGTGGAATCATCTTTTCTTGATCTACACAATGCCCCATAAATATACCCCCTCTTACACATACATTATACCCGTAAGGGGTATAAAATCGCAAGTTTTTTGCTATAAAATTATAAAAATCCACACTTGCCTATATGAATGAAATATGGTGTAATGCTAAAAAAAGCTAAAGGACGTAACTATATGCAAGAAATCATTCAAAATCTACTAACAGAACATTACGCAATTGCAATTCCCCTTAGCATACTGATCAATATCGTTATTAGCCTATTAGGTGTTATCCCTAGCATATTTTTAACTGCAATTAACATACAGCTTTTCGGTTTAACAGATGGAACGATTATTTCAATTGTCGGCGAAGCATTAGGGGCTATTATTTCGTTTTATATCTATCGTCTAGGACTTCAAAAAGTGACTCACAATAAAATAAATAACTATCCAAAAGTCGAACGCCTTCTTTATGTAAAAGGGAAAGAAGCATTTCTACTCGTCTTATCTTTTCGTTTCATTCCATTTATCCCTTCAAGCGTCGTCACTCTATTTGCAGCTTTAGGAAAAATGTCATTACTCTCCTTCAGTATTGCCAGTACAATAGGTAAAATACCGGCCTTGTTGATTGAAGTATATTCTGCATACCAAGTTATGAATGGAACAAATGAAGCGAAATGGATTATAACAATCGCAGGTTGTATCGGATTGTTTTACACGTGGAAAAAATGGAGAAAAAAATAAAGAAGGAGCATATGCTCCTTCTTTATTTTTGAATTATTTCGTATTAATAGTTGTTTCCCTACAGATGGCAGTTTTATTGTACTCCAACTGCATCATACGATTGCTTAACTGCTGTTACTTCTGCAGAAGTCGCACCGTATAAATCAGCTGCTGCTTGTACTAAACCAGCACGCGCTTGGCTAAATGTAGTAGATTCAGTGAAGTATTGTGTATTCGCACGGTAGTAAATCGCTCCTGCTTTATCTTTGCCAATACCATTCACAGTAACACCATAATGTGTACCGCCATTCGCTAATAAGTAAGCTGCTTTGTTAATGATACCGCTATTTGTATGAACACCACCGTTATCACTTGAACCAGTGTAACGCTTAGAATAATGGTCTGGATCACCATACTTCGTAGGATCACTCATAGAGCGAAGTGCATCTCCTGCTTTACCAGGCGTGTAAATATCTTCACCGATCTCCCAATCTGGGTTACGATTATCATAATACTCTACTAATGTACCAAAAATATCAGAAATCGCTTCATTTAACGCCCCTGACTCATATTGATAAATTAAGTTTGAGCTATTTTCCGTAACAGCGTGTGTTAATTCATGACCAATTACATCAATTCCACCAGATAATGAAGTGAATGTTACACCATCTCCATCTCCATATACCATTTGCAAGCCATTCCAGAAAGCATTATTATAATTACTTCCGTAGTGAACTGTTGATTTTAATGGTGCTCCTGCATCATTAATAGAGTTTCGATTGAATGTATCTTTATAATAATCGTACGTTTTACCTGCATAGTAATGAGCATCTACTGCTGCCGCATCATATTTCGCATTGAAAATATTATCTACATCTGCCCATAATGTTCCAGGTAATGTTGAACGATTTTTCGCATCATATGTGAAAATTGTTGCCCCGCGTGTATTATCTTGTAAATAATAAGATGATCCTGATAATGTTGTATTAATTGATTTTGTATCTCCTAATACCCCTTTACCCGTTCCAACTTTATTCGTTCCCGTTACAGGTTTTACAACTGCTTTTGCGTCCTGTTTAGGAGCATCTTGTTTAACTGGTGATTGATTTTCATTTGTCACATGATCAATTGTATTGTATTTATTTAATACTTTACCACTTTCTGCCTCAATGAAATAATAATAGTTTCCTGGACTTGGATCTAAGAAGTTTAAATTCACAACGTATGCGTACGTTGTATCTTCACCGTTTTGATATACGTATAAGTCCGCTTTCGGTTCCACCTCATATTTCGGTGTTAAACCTAAATCTTGCTGTGCAATCTCAATTGCTTTTGTGCCTTCAATCTTATTTTTATTCTTTAGCTTTTCCTTCTTGTCTAAATCAGGTGCAACTGTTCCAGATAACACTTTTAAAGAACCGTCTTTACTTACATGAGCTAGTTGAGTAGAACCCCATACAGGTGTCCCTTCATATACTTGTTGCATACGTACTACTGTTGAATCAGTTACAGCATCTTTTTTCACTTGTTTCACTTTAAATGAATCTTGCGCACTCTTTTCTCCTAGCTTATACTCCGCTTTTGCTGCATTTAAATAATCAAACACAACAGATTCTGCTTTCTTTCCAGTTGCCCCAGTTAGATCACCAGAAATAAACTCAGGTGACTGTACTGTCTCATTGAACTTTTTCGTAGAGAGCACATTCTTTGAATCTGCGAACGCAGAGCTTGTCCCTCCAAACGTTGTAACTGCCATTCCTGCCGCTAACACTAATGCTAAACTCTTCTTTTTCATACAACCTTCCCCCTAATAAAAAATTTTTGAAAAAGAGTAGTTTTATATTAGCATTATGTTTCCATTATTAATATACTAAAAATTCAAATAATTATTTTCTCAAGTTTTGTAGAATTTTGAAGAACAAATATTGAAAAACCCCTTTCCGTTTGGAAAGGGGTTTTTCAATATTATCTCAACCATAAATATCTGGATTAGAATAATTTATAACTCCCTCTTGTGAAGAATTGAAACCATAAATATCTGGATTAGAATAATTTATAGCTCCTTCTTGCGAAGATTTAAATCCGTATATATCCGGATTAGAGTAATTTATCGATTCTTCTTTCAATGATTTTACCCCGTAAATATCTGGGTTAGAATAGTTTACTCCAAAAGACAAAATTGCCATTATGCCTAGTCCCATCACACCATATATACGCTTTTTCAATTTAATTCCTCCTTTTTCTCCAAAACTTTAATCGCTTCTTTATAATACTTATTACTTTCTTCATACTTACATGCATTCTCAAAATACATAGCTAATTCTAAATAAGCATTTTTTAATTCTTTCATATTCCCTACATTTTTAAAGAAAGGAATGGCTTCATTCTCTAAAAATCTCCTAAGCTCTTGAGGCTGTTCAAAATTTTTATACTTAAATATGAAAAATGAATAAATCATTTTACTATATTTCTCATCACTACGTGAGCAATCAATTCCTTTTTCTATCCATTCCTGCGCTTCTTCATACTGTTTAAGATGAATGCATTGCTTAGCGAGTCCATAAATTGTTTCAATATAATTCATATTGATTGTCTTCTGTAATTCGAAACTTTGGAGGAAATAGTTCTTTGATTTATCATGCTCATTTTTATAATGATATAATTCCCCCATATTATTTAAAGTCATAGCTTTAATCATATCTTTTTCTGCAAAAGAATCTACTTCTCTTAATATACTCTCATAAATCTTTAAAGCTTCTTCATACTGTGCCTTTTCTACATAACTTAAAGCAATAATTGTTTGACAATTGATCACATAACGAAATTTATATTCGTTACGGAACCCTTCCATCGCAATATGAGCAAAATGCATGGCTAAATGTGGTATATTTAGATGGCTATATGCAAGGCTTAAATTATAATATATGCCAGTTTCATAATACCCTTGCTCCTTAGCCATTTTTTCCGCCTCAATTAAATACTCCAAACTTTCCTTATGCTTATATTGCAAACTAAGTAATAGAGCTTTACTATACGTATACAGCATTTTTTGAAAAGGCGAATATTTCTTATACACCTTTTTCAATCTATCCAATTCTTCTTCAAGAGCTGGAAGATCTCTTTTCATCATTAAATAACGTGTGTAAAGTAGTTTATAATAATTTATGATTTCAAAATCAAAAACTTGCTGCATTTCACCTTGCAATTCTATATATATGCGTTCAACTTGTTGTTTGTCCAAATGAACCAGTGCATTTAGCCACTCATCCAACTTCTCTTTCACTTCTTCTTCCACATCTCTTAAATCCGACACAGCAATCTCTAGTTTCGTGCAGAGCAACTGTAGAATTTCTTCCGATGCTTCTATCTTTCCATTTTCAATCTTACTTAAATATGAGACGGAACAAATGCCCTGACATAATTCTTCTTGTGTCATTTTTTGCTGTAGTCGTTTATAAAAAACTTGCTTACCGATCTTTTCTAGTGTTTGTTGCATTGTCCTCCTCCATTCTCATTTACCCCATTACTTTAATAATACATAAAATTCAAAGAAATATAAATTGATAAATATAAATTTTCCAAAAAAAATGTACTATTGCATTTTTTTCTCACTTGACTTCACTTTATACTTCTACTTCTTTGCTATGAAAGGGTAAAAATTGATATACTATAACCAAATTACGGAGGTGTTTTTCGCAATGAATCATTATAAAGACGATAGTTACGCCTTACATACAGATTTATATCAAATCAACATGGCTTATACGTATTGGAAAGACGGTATTCATAACCGCCGCTCTGTTTTTGATTTATATTTTCGAAAGCTTCCATTTGAAAATGGCTATGCTATTTTTGCTGGTCTTGAAAAAATTGTAGAGTACATAGAAAATTTTCGTTTCACCGAAAGTGATATCGCCTACTTAAAAGAGCTACAATTTGAAGAAGAGTTTCTTCATTATTTACAGAATATGAAATTCACTGGGACGATCCGAAGTATGCAAGAAGGCGAAGTCGTTTTCAATAATGAGCCATTATTACGTGTTGATGCCCCACTCGGCGAAGCACAAATCATTGAAACGGCTCTATTAAACATTGTGAATTACCAAACTTTAATCGCTACAAAAGCTGCTCGTATGAAGCATGCTGCAAATAATGATGAACTTTTAGAATTCGGTACACGTCGTGCTCATGAATTCGACGCAGCTCTTTGGGGTACACGAGCTGCCTTTATTGGTGGATTCTCTTCTACAAGTAACGTTCGTGCTGGGAAGCGATTCGGCATCCCTGTAGCTGGTACACACGCGCACTCTTTCGTTCAAGCATATCGCGATGAATATGTTGCGTTTAAAAAGTACGCTGAAACGCATAAAAAATGTGTCTTTCTTGTAGATACATACGATACATTAAAATCTGGTGTCCCAAATGCAATTCGCGTTGCGAAAGAATTCAAAGATCGCATCGATTTTTACGGCATTCGTCTTGATAGCGGAGATATGGCTTACTTATCGAAAGAAGCAAGGAAACTACTTGATGAAGCTGGATTTACAAGCACAAAAATTATCGCTTCTAGCGATTTAGATGAATATACAATTATGCATTTGAAATCTCAAGGAGCCAAAATTGATGTATGGGGTGTTGGTACGAAACTTATTACATCATTTGAACAACCCGCACTAGGCGCTGTCTATAAACTAGTTGCTATTGAAGATACAAACGGTACACTAAATGATACGATTAAAATCTCATCTAACCCTGAAAAAATTACGACACCAGGGCTAAAACGAGTTTATCGTATTATTAATCGTGTTAATGATCATGCAGAAGGCGATTATATCGCTTTAGAATCTGAAGAGCCTGGGCAGGAAGAGCGTTTAAAAATGTTTCATCCCGTTCATACCTATATTAGTAAGTTCGTGACAAACTTTGAAGCGCGTGAACTTCATCATGATATTTTCATAAATGGTCAAAGAACATATGAATTGCCGGATATACTAGACATTCAAAAATATACGGAAAGTAGTTTAACATTATTTTGGGAAGAATATATGAGAACTTTAAACCCTGAAGAATATCCTGTAGATTTAAGTCAAGAATGTTGGGATCATAAAATGAATTACATTCAAACCGTTCGAGAGCAAATTGCGAAAAATATACAAAAATAAAAGAGAAGCAGAAGCTTCTCTTTTATTTTTTATAAGTTTTTAACTCTCAAAACACGCATTGCGTTTAAAACTGCGATTAATGTAACACCGACATCAGAGAAGACAGCTTCCCACATTGTTGCGATACCAAATGCACCAAGTAATAGGACAAGACCTTTTACACCAAGCGCAAACATAATATTTTGCCATACGATATTGCGTGTGCGTTTCGCAATTTTAACAGCTGTTGCGATTTTCGAAGGCTCATCTGTCATAATTACGATATCAGCAGCTTCAATCGCTGCATCAGATCCTAAACCACCCATCGCAATCCCAACGTCTGCTCTTGCTAATACTGGCGTATCATTAATACCATCACCAACAAAGGCAATCTTTTCTTTTCCATGTTTTTCCGCATCAATTCTTTCAATTTCTTCTACTTTTTGTTGTGGTAATAGCTCTGTATGAACTTCATCCAAACCTAACTCTTTACCAACAGCTTCCCCAACTAGTTTTGCATCACCAGTTAACATGACTGTTTTCTTAATTCCTAACTCTTTCAGCTTCTGAATCGCTTGTTTTGAATCTTCTTTCACTTCATCAGAGATAACGATATAACCTGCATATTCATCATCTACAGCAACATGAACTAATGTACCTACTGTTTCTGGCTGCTTAAATGTAATATTTTCTTTTTTCATTAACTTTGCATTACCTGCAAAGATCTCTTTACCGTGTACTTTTACAACCGTACCGTGACCAGAAATTTCACTATAATCTTCAATAATATTTTCATCAATTGATTTTCCATATGCATTTCGAATGGATTGTGCAATTGGATGGTTTGAATACACTTCTGCGAATGCTGCATATTCTAGAAGTTCTTCATTTGTAGTCCCTTCACTAGGTTCCATCTTCGTAACTTTAAAAACACCTTTAGTTAATGTTCCTGTTTTATCAAAAACTATATATTTCACATCATTCAATGCCTCTAAATAGTTACTTCCCTTTACTAAAATACCGCTTTTAGAAGCTCCACCAATACCTCCAAAGAATCCAAGAGGAATGGAGACAACTAGTGCACATGGACAAGAAATAACTAAGAATACTAGCGCCCTATAAATCCAATCTGAGAATGTAGCACCTTCTAAAATAAGCGGTGGAATAAATGCCATTATCGCAGCTGTTATAACAACTACTGGCGTGTAATAACGAGCAAATTTCGTAATAAAGTTTTCTGTTGGAGCTTTTTTGCTACTTGCGTTTTGTACTAAATCTAAAATTTTCGATACAGTGGATTCACCAAACTCTTTTGTCACTTCAATTGTTAATACACCATTTTGATTCACAAAGCCACTTAATACGTCATTGCCAACCTCTACTTCACGCGGTACAGATTCACCTGTTAATGCTGAAGTATCCACCATTGATGCTCCTTCAACTACTTTCCCATCTAACGGTACTTTCTCACCTGGTTTAACGATAATATAATCACCAATCTGTACGTCTTCTGGTGATACTTGTTTCGTTTCATTTCCAACTTTTACATTCGCATAATCAGGACGAATATCCATTAATGAAGTAATTGATTTTCGAGAGCGATTTACCGCAATACTTTGGAATAGTTCCCCTACTTGGTAGAATAACATTACTGCTACTGCTTCTGGATATTGCTGGATCGCGAAAGCCCCTAAAGTCGCAATTGCCATTAAAAAGTTTTCGTCAAACACTTGGCCACGAGTTATATTTCTTGCAGCACGCCAAACGATATCTCCACCAATTAATAAATATGCGAGAACGAAAAGTGGAATTGTTATCATCTGTGGTAAACCCGCTAGCGCAGCAACTCCTGTCAAAATACCACCGACTACTAATCGTCCTATCATCTTTTTCACATTTCCTTCACCATGATCGTGACTGTGTCCATGATCATGATTCGATTTGTCTTCACGAACAACTTTCACATCCGGTTCTAACTTATGGACAACATTTGTTATATCTTGTACTGTCGCTTCAAGCTCTCTTTTATTTGCAACTTCTACTTTTAGTTTCTTCGATACGAAATCAACAGTAGCCTCTGAAACTGTAGGCATTTCCTTTACTTTCGTTTCAATCTTCATTGCACAATTTGCACAGTCCAAGCCTTCTAATACAAATACTTCTTTTGCTGATTTTGTTTTTTGTTCTTCTTGTACTTTAATATGCGGCTCTAATTTTGTAACAAGTTGTTTCGCTTCCGTAACAACTTGGTTCTCTTTATTTTGTGGTGTTTGTAAAACCATCGTCTTTGTTGCAAAGTTAACAGAACAAGACGATACGCCTTCTATATTCCCAACACCTTTTTCAATTTTCATTGCACAATTCGCACAATCTAAGCCTTCTAACATCAGTTTCTTTTTCACTAATGCTTCTGCCATCGTTCTCCCTCCTCGCGTTTTTTATTCTTCCTCGTTGACGTGTTCAAACGCTTGCTCGAAGATATGAATTACGTGCTGATCAGCTAATGAATAATAAACAACCTTTCCTTCTTTACGGTTCTTTACAAGTTTCGCTTGCTTTAATACACGAAGCTGATGAGAAATCGATGATTGTGTCATACCTAATAAATAAGCTAAATCACAAACACACATTTCAGCTTCAAATAATGCATGTAATATTCTCGTACGTGTACGGTCACCTAATACTTTAAATAATTCTGCTACTTTACTTAAACTTTCATCAGTCGGGATTGTTTGCTTCACTTGATCAACGACTTCCTCATGAATTATCGTTTGAGAACACGTTTCTTGTTGTGTTCCTACTTTATTTCCAGCCATTATAGCTCACCTCTTTAATTGAACATATGAACAATCATTCATATATCTTATACTTTTATTATATGAGCGTCCATTCATATGTGTCAATACAATCCGTATGATTTTTTCGAACATTTTGTTCACATTTTAAAATAGACATATATAACGTATTCTCCGCATTCATGATATTCTTCATACAAAAAGGATGCACGAAAGCTATCGTACATCCTTTTCTTATTTATTCACTTTCACTGCATCCACAATTAACGAAGCAAATCCTAATTGACCATCTTTATTTCTATGATCAAAACGCTTCGATCGATAAATGAATCCTTTCTTTTCATCCCAATCACTGTAATGAAATTCCCCATTCTCGTCACAGTATTCTAAAAGCTTCACTTCAAAACCTGCCGATGCAAACATAGATGTGATTGTTTTATAGTTATGAACAATTTTATGACTCGCTGCTGGATGATCTAACGGACCAGGTCCACCGACTTGTACCCCTTGCTGATATTCTTCATCTGGAAAAAATGCATCCGGCACCGCACAACGAATATATCCATTCCCCTTTAAAAACTCATAGCAAATTTCCGCCGCTTCTACCCCTTCTTCATACGATAAATGCTCCCATACATGTTCTGCTAAAATTACTGATAAAGAATTAAGCTGAAATTTATTAAGCCAAGTTTCTCTTTCTAATAAATTTAATTCTTCTTCATTCGTATGTAACCAGCCAGGGTTATTATTATACCCTTCTGCTCCAACAACAACTCTTATATCTTCTTTTATTTTCATTCTTACACCCCTTTTACATGTTACGACATACAAATTTCTACAATCCCCTACTATTCCCCTTTATGTTTACATAATAAAAAGCCTTGCGCGCTCCCTAGACGCACAAGGCTTACTGTTTTATATCCCCTTAATTAGCTTTTTCTAAGCTATCTTGCGAACTTCCATCTTCTTTTAAATGACTATGCTTTTTCGAATATACAAAGTATACAACTACTCCAATTGCTAACCAAGCACCGAAGTACATCCATGTCGTTAATGGTAAATTCAACATTAAGAATAGACAGCATGCAATTGAAATAATCGGTAGGATCGGTACAAGTGGTACCATAAATCCACGTTTTAAATTCGGATGTGTTTTACGAAGAATAATAACTGACACACCAACCATCGCAAATGTTAACAATGCTCCAATATTCGCTAAATTCGACAATTCTTTTAAATCGATAAATCCAGCGATTAAAGCACTACCAATACCTGTTAACCATGTTGAAAATACTGGTGCTTCTGTCTTCTTATTAATTTTCGCAAAAGATTTTGGCAATAAACCGTCACGGCTCATCGCGAAGAATACACGTGTCGTTGCATAAATGTAAGCGAAAATTACAGCCATAATACCAATTACAGCTCCAATTGCGATTACACCTGCTACTTTATCTTGCCCTACAGCTTCTAATACGTAAGCCATCGCTTCTGGTACGTCTAATTCCTTATAAGAAACCATACCCGTCATAACGAGACAAACCGCAACATAAATCACTGTACAAATAACTAACGAAGCAATAATACCAATTGGTAGATCACGTTGAGGATTTTTTACTTCTTCAGCAGAAGTTGCTAATGCATCAAATCCTAAGAAAGCGAAGAACACTGCTGCTCCCCCCGCGAAAACTCCACTTAAACCGTACGGTGCAAATGGTACCCAGTTTTCTGGTTTCACGTAGAATACACCAACTGCAATGAATAAAACCACAATACCAATTTTAATTAATACCATTGCGTTATTCACACGCTTACTTTCTTTCGTACCTCTTGATAATAACCAAGTTAACACTAACGTAATAATTACTGCTGGTAAGTTCACAATACCACCTTGTGATGGAATCGTTAACAGCGCTTTGGGAATTTCAAGCCCAAATCCACTTACTAAGTTATGGAAGTAACCTGTCCATCCACCTGCTACCGCGGCAGTTGTTACAACGTATACTGACAACAACGTCCATCCCATTAAATGGGCTACAAACTCACCAATCGTTGCATACGAATATGTGTACACACTACCTGAAACAGGAAGTGTAGAAGCAACTTCTGCATAGCATAAGGCTGCAAATCCACAAACAATTGCTGCAATCATAAATGAAAAAATAACTGCTGGACCAGCATCTCTTGCTGCTACTAATCCAGTTAATACAAGAACTCCTGTACCGATTATCGCACCAATCCCTAGCATTGTTAGGTCAAATGCCCCTAGTGTTTTCGTCAAAGTTTTACTATTACTTTCCCCTAACAATTGCGTAACGGATTTCTTTTTGAATAGGTTGGCCACGATGTATGCCCCCTTTTACTAAGAAGAGCTAAGAGGTCTCCTCTCTTAGCTCCTATCATGTTGTATTAAATATTGTTCGATTTTGTTTTGTATAATGCTTCTATTAGCAAGATACAGTTTCTGCTTCTAATAATTCTTTTGCACCTTTGTATTCTACACCATGTGCTTCTGCAACTGCTTCGAATGTTACATAACCATTTAATGTATTAATACCTTTTAATAATGCAGAGTTGCCTAGGCAAGCTTCTTTATAGCCTTTGTTAGCAATTTGTACTGCATATGGTACTGTTACGTTTGTTAATGCAAGAGTTGATGTACGTGGAACCGCACCTGGCATGTTTGCAACTGCATAATGAACAACGCCGTGTTTTTCATAAGTTGGGTTATCATGAGTTGTAATACGGTCAGTTGTTTCGAAAATACCACCTTGGTCAATCGCGATATCTACAACAACAGAACCTGGTTCCATTGATTGAATCATTTCTTCTGTTACAAGTTTCGGCGCTTTTGCACCTGGGATTAATACTGCACCGATTACAAGATCAGATTCTTTTACAGCTTCTGCAATATTGTAAGGATTAGACATTAAAGTTTTTACTTGGTTTCCGAAAATGTCATCTAATTGACGAAGACGTTCTGCACTTAAGTCGATGATTGTTACATCCGCACCTAGTCCAACTGCAATTTTAGCAGCATTTGTACCAGCTTGTCCACCACCGATGATTGTTACTTTACCGCGTTTAACCCCTGGAACACCTGCAAGTAAGATACCTTTACCGCCTTTGTTTTTCTCAAGGAATTGTGCACCAATTTGTGCAGCCATACGACCAGCTACTTCACTCATAGGTGCAAGTAATGGTAGAGAACGGTTTTCTAATTGTACTGTTTCATATGCGATAGAAACAACTTTTTTCTCAATTAATGCTTTTGTTAATTCTGGTTCTGGAGCTAAGTGTAGGTATGTGAATAAGATTAAACCTTCACTAAAGTGTTTGTATTCGCTTTCAATTGGTTCTTTAACTTTCATAACCATATCCATGTTCCAAGCTTCTTCAGCTGTATCAACAATTTTTGCTCCCGCTTCAACATACTCAGCATCTGTGAAACCAGATCCTAAACCTGCACCCTTTTGAATAAATACTTCGTGATTGTTACGAATTAAATGTACAACACCAGCTGGTGTCATTGCCACACGGTTTTCGTTGTTTTTGATTTCTGTTGGTACCCCAATACGCATAATGAAATGCCCCCTTATAATTAACAGAAAAAAGAAATTCTTTTTTCTTTTTTTAATAATTAATAACTTATGTCCTTATTCTAGCATAACTTAAAAATTATGAAAACGCTAACATATCAAATTTTAAAAGTTTATATATTTAGAATAGTGTAAATATATAAAACATTGATTTTAATAGGGCCATCCTGCCATTTCATTATCTATCATTCTATTTTTATTATATTCCTTCAAAATACGTAGTGACTATTTATTATTTGACAATAATATAACAATGCAAAAAAACTAATCAAGGGCGTATACATATACACATATATCTTGTGTAATACTTTAGAGATATATTCTTTCATACAAAAAAAGCTACTGGCATTTAGCCAGCAGCTGGATAACTCAAAAATAACTTTGAAAATAAATCTTCTGTCGTCTCCGTAATTTTATCAAACATATCACTTTCATTTTTTTCTTGTTCTTTTAACATCTTTATCGTTTCTCGCGCGTCTTCAGGGTAATCCGTAATAATACCATCAACATTCAGTTTATAGTAGGCCTTTAACGCTTCCATATCATTTACAGTCCATACATAAATTGGTTTATTTAGTTTTCGAGCTTCTTTTACTAATCGTTTATTTAACATATATTCTTCTGCTACATAGAAATCTGCTTTCACATTCTTTAAGTTAGCTCTACTTGCATACAATATATATCCTACCTTTATATCTGGATTCGCACGCTTAAACTCTTTAATGAGCGGATAGTGTAATGTTTGAATTACGCATTGTTTCTCAAAATCGTTTTCTTTAATTGTTTTTAGTACTTTATTTACGAAATCCTTCTCATTTCCATGAAGCTTCACTTCTATATTGAGTTTTATTTTGTCTTTTGAAAGCTTAATAATCTCATCCAGTGTGCTAATTTCCCCCGAGAATCCATCTTGGCTAAGAGTAAGTTTCCTTAGCTCATCCATTGTCAAATCTGATACATGTACATTCGCATTAGCAAGACGTTTTAACTTCAAATCATGAATTACCGCCAGCTCGCCGTCTTTCGTTTGCAGTACATCAATTTCAGCGTAGTCTGCTTTCGCATCAATTGCACCTTGCACAGCTTCTTTCGTATTTTCTACTCCCTTAGAAATATAGCCGCGATGCGCCATAATAATTGGCTCTTTATAAGAATTAGAAATGAATGTCACAATGAATGCAACTACCATTCCAGCCGTGAACACTCCCACTATGTACACAGCAATAAATTTCCAACGATGCTTTTTAAAGAAACATTTATCTGCTTTCGTTCTTGAATAATCTAAACCCTCTTCTAATAAAACATCTTCAACCGGAACCTTTTGTAAATACAACCTTGTCAACGCCATAATATAAAACGGCGTCACAATAAAGCTAAATAAATACAATGTACTCGTTAAAAATACAGAGATCGTTGATTCGGCTAATAATGCAAATGTCCCTTTCGGATTTGTAAATTCATAAACACCCCATAGGCATAATAAATAAATTCCTAAAAACACCATATACACAATCCCTATTGAAATAAAAAAGCCTACTAAAAAGAATAGTACTTTAAAAAAGCTTTCTTTGACTAGATTTGCACTTTTACGTGCCGCTACGCGAAATGGCTTTTGTTCTAAAACAATAATAGGTAAAACAAAAATCCAGCGAAGATTCAAATACGCAACTACAGCAAAGAGTGTGTAATAACCAACCTGTCCCATCGTTGTCTTAAACAATTCTCCTGTAATAAAATTAGGAATTTGAATTTGAGGGATTAATGCAGTTTCATATCCCATATTTAAAAGAGGTAATAACACGACAGCATATAAAATAAATCCCGGTAAGCAATATGTGAAAAGATCAGGTAAATACGTTACTGTTTTATATAAAATCGGACGTAATTTCACCTTTTGTCTTTTATGAGCAAAGTACGAAATAATAATTAGCACTGCAAATTCTGTAAAGATAAGAAACAGTGCTAACAATGATACAATTACGATTGCCAAAATACCATATGTTGTCTTTAAAAACGCTAATAATTCATCATTCGTCGCATTTGCGTAACCTCCAAAATACAATAACTTATTAAAAATGATCCCGAAGAGTGGTATAAATACAATTGCCGCTAATAATTTATAAGCAAGTTGAAAGGTTAACACATTCCAAAAAGCAAATCTTACTGTTTGAAAGGAATGTCTCATTACCCCTGGTATAGATAGTTTTTTACGGTGTTGCATATATTCCTCCAAATTCTAAAAACGATATTTGAGATGGATTCCACATTTCCAGTTTAAATCCATCTGTTTTATAATAATATATTCCGCTTAACATGAACACTCTTATACACATAATCAAAAGAGTGATGTCTACTTTCCCATCACTCTTTCCCTTCACTCTATTTTTTCTCTAAGCCTTGTCCAAATGCTTTTAAAAAGCTAAAACCAAACGTAATTGCTCTATTGATATCTGGATCTTTTAATACTTTAAAGAAATCCATCACTTTCGTTTTTTTACCACTTTTCAATTCATCTGTTGCAAATTGTAATCCTGTAACTAAACTTGATGTGATTTGTTTTGTCACCTCTGGGTCTACTGAAGATAAAGCTTCTCCTGCCCCCATCATATTGTTTAACGCATTTTTTACTGGATCACGGTTTAGTTGTTCAACAGCAATTTTAGAAACATCTTCTTTTGCAGCAAGTAAACTAATTGCTGCATCTAAAATACCAGCCTGTTGCAACCCCGCTAATAATTCCATCGTTTCTTCAACCGCTTCACGATTCTCAGCTAGTTGTGTTAACAATTCATCTGACAATTGTTTTTTCTTTTCTTCCTCTGTTACAATTTTCTTTTGAATGAAAGTAATTTCTTTTGCCACTTTCTTCGCCCCCTAATTCTGGTCCACAAGTGATATGTATTGTTTTCGCTGCCATTTTTGCTCAATTTCAACACCATTTTGCGGATGACGTTTTTTATCTCTTGGGTTTGAAGCTGGTAACGGACGTTTTCCTTTTTCACGTAATACACGCATCTTTACCATCGTTTGTTTATAAGCTGGTGTACATGTATAAAGGTCTGTTGCTGTCCCTGTTAAAATATTAATTGCCTCTTCATTCACAGTCGCATGCATCGGTAAATATAGCTCATTTCCAGTTACACGGTCTGTAACAAGTGCTTGTACTTTAATTTTCCCAAATGGTGATGCTAGCTCTACAAGACCGCCGTCTTTCACATTGCGCTCTTTAGCAAGTTCAGGTGAAATCTCAACGAACACTTCAGATATTTTAGATAAAATACCAACCGATTTATTCGTCATATTTCCTTCATGGAAATGTTCCAACATACGCCCATTATTTAATAATAAGTCATAGTCTTCTGGTGCTACTACTGGTGGTACCCATTCATCTAACGATAAACGAGCCAGTTTATCAGGGAAATTAAATCCATCTACATATAATAGCGGTGTATCGCTACCATCATGACTACCCCAACATAAACTATTCCATCCTTCTAGACGGTCGTATGTTGCTTGAGAATATAACGGTGCAAGTGATGCGATTTCATCCATAATCTCACTTGGATTTTCATAATTCCAATCCCCACCAAGTGCACGAGCGACCTTTTGTAAAATCCACCAGTCTGGTTTGGAATCACCAAGTGGCTTCATTACTTCATATAATCTTTGAATACGGCGCTCTGTATTCGTAAATGTTCCTTCTTTTTCTAAGCTTGGTGCTGCTGGTAAAATAACATCAGCAAAACGAGCTGTTTTCGATAAGAACATATCTTGCACAACGAGGAAATCTAAATTCGCTAAAATATGTTGTACGTGGTTCGCATTCGAATCTACTAAAGCCATTTCTTCTCCCATAACATACATACCACGCAGTTTTCCTTCTTCCGCTGCAAGTAACATTGCAATATTATTTAATCCTGGTTCTTTCGGAATAGTAGTACCGTATGCTTTTTCGAATTTCGCACGATGCCCATCATCTGAAACTGCTTGATAGCCTGGAAGCCAGTTCGGTAATGTTGCCATATCACAAGCACCTTGTACGTTATTATGCCCGCGTAATGGATACGCACCTGCACCAGGACGACGATAGTTACCCGTAACAAGAAGTAAATTCGAAATTGCAGCTGACGTTGTGCTTCCTCCTGTATTTTGAGTTACTCCCATCCCCCAAAGTACACACGTACCATCTGCTTCATATACCATACGAGCCATTTCTTTTAACTGCGCTTTAGAAATCCCCGTAATTTCCTCTGTATACTCAAGTGTATATTTTTCTAGCATTTTGCTATATTCATCAAAGTTCTTCACATTTTCAGCTATGAACTTTTTATCGTGCCAATCTTGATCGATAATGTATTTCGTTATCCCAGCAAGCCATACGTAATCAGTTCCTTGACTCGGATGAACAAATATATCAGCGCGCTCCGCCATTTCATGTTTACGAAGGTCTGCTACAATGAGTTTTTGTTCATGTAATTTATGAGCACGTTTTACTCTAGTTGCAAGTACAGGATGCCCCTCTGTTGGATTTGCTCCAACAATAATGACAAGACCTGCCTCAGCGATATCTTTCACTGTTCCAGCATCCCCGCCCATACCGACAGTTTTAAATAAACCGTCTGTCGCTGGGGACTGACAATAGCGTGAACAGTTATCTACGTTATTTGTTCCATATATTTGACGAGCTAGTTTTTGCATAAGATAGTTTTCTTCATTTGTTACTTTTGAAGAAGAAATAAATCCAAACGCATCGCTACCGTGCTCTGATTTAATATGCTGCATGTTAGAAGCAACAACTTCTAACGCTTCTTCCCATGATGCTTCAACAAACATATCTCCTTGACGAATTAACGGTTTCGTAATACGATCTTCACTATTTACAAAGTCCCATCCAAATTTACCTTTTACACATGTGGAAATACCATTAACTGGTGCATCTGATACAGGCTGTACTTTTAAAATTTGACGATCTTTCGTCCATACTTCAAACGAACAACCGACACCACAAAATGTACAAACGGTTTTCGTCTTACTAATCTTCGTCTTACGCATTGCAGACTCTACTTCTGAAACAGCTAAAATACTACTGTATCCAGGCTCTACGTCTTTAACAAAATCAATCATTGGATCTAATACATCTGGTTTTAAACCAGTCATAAATCCAGCTTCTCCTAGCATCGTTTTCTCCATTAATGCGTTACAAGGACAGACGGTTACACATTGACCACAACTAACACAAGATGAGTCATTTATACTGACACCATTATCCCAAATAACACGCGGACGATCTAAACTCCAATCAATTGATAAAGTCTCATTGACTTGTAAGTTTTGACATACTTCTACACACTGCCCACAAGCAATACATTGATTTGGATCATAACGATAAAAAGGATGAGACGTATCCACTTCACACGCACTTACTTTCGGTTCATACGGATATTTCTGCTCTTCAATCCCCATCATATGTACCGTATTATGAACTTTACAATTACCATTGTTGTTATCACATACTGTACAATACAGTAAATGGTTTTCTAATATACGATCCATCGCTTCTGTTTGTGCTTCTTTCGCGCGTTGCGATTGCCTTTCAATATGCATGCCATCTTTCAAATTCGTTGAACAAGCACGCATTAATTTCCCGTCTACTTCCACAATACATGTATCACAAGTTTGAATTGGATCGACTTCTGGTACATGACAAATTTGCGGATGTTCTAAATTACTTTCGTTAAATAATTGCAGTATCGTCTTTTCACCTGATGAGGCAAACTCCTTACCATCTACGGTTACACGAACTGTCTGTTCTGCCATAGTTTTCCCTCTCCTTACAACTAACTGTACAATACAGTTATGAATCCGTTTTCAAAACTGCATTGCTATACATATTTTTGAAACGCTCTGTTGAAATACTCTCTTATGAAGTCGATTCTAGATGCTATAAGGTATACTACGAAAGCTTGAAAATGACACTATTCTACAACTCTATTATATCGTAAATATACAATAATAACCAAAATAATCTTCTACCTTATCGCTAGCAGATGCTTTTATTTTTTCAATGTTTTATGATAAATAGGGAGAAAAATACATATAAAGGGGAAAATAATATGGGGCCTATTCAAGAATCATATACAATCGTACGTTATCAATCCGGAGCATTCTCAAAACAAAATGATAAGGTTGTTACAGAATCTCCTATTACAATTAAATTAAATGGTGAAGAATACGTAACAGTTGTATGCACTCCAAATTACATTGAAGATATGGTAATTGGTTTTTTAATTTCTGAAGGAATTATTTCTTCTTATGAGCATATTGAAGAATTTTGGATACAAAAGGATAACGGCATTGTTCATGTAAAGTCATCAAAAATTAACCCACTCTATCAAACTTTATATAATAAACGATACGTAACCTCTTGTTGCGGGAAAAGTAGACAAGGATTTATTTTCGTCAATGATGCCGCTAAAGCAAAACATTTACATGATATACACGTAACTATTACTCCAGAAGAGTGTTTTCATTTAATGACTTCATTACAACAATCTTCTACTACATTTCGCCAAACTGGTGGTGTGCATAATACCGCACTATGTGATCGGAATAATATCCTTTTATCAAGGATGGATATCGGAAGACATAATGCACTAGATAAAATATACGGGCATTGTTTACGTAACAACATATCTGTTAAAGGAAAAATCATTGCATTTAGCGGCCGCATCTCATCTGAAATTTTACTGAAAGTTTCTAAAATAGGTTGTGAAATTGTTCTTTCTAAATCCGCCCCAACAAAATTAGCCCTGCAACTTGCTCACGATTTAGGAATTACGGTCGTAGGCTTCATTAGAAATGGATCTTGTAATATTTACACACATCCAGAACGAATTGATGGATACAAAGTTAATAGTTAAATATACAAAAAATGACTCCTTCATAGAGGGGTCATTTTAGTTATAAAAATGCAACATATTAAAAACTTGAATAGTTAACAAAGTTAATATATAATTTCATTACATAAAAGGAACACAAAGAACACATTGCAGATTTTATCTTTCTCGCATACATTTCTTATTCTTTAACAAATTAAGAAAAGATAAATACAGCATGTGTTTATATGAGCAGATTTTACTCTACCATTACAAAACAAATAATTCATATTTTCAATACAACCATTTGACTCTTATAAGGTGCAGTCTTTATAAGCCTATAGAGCAAGATAAACTGAGGAGGTTACAACTATGGAAATTCGTTTACTAACAAAAGAGGACGCAAAAATTTATTTGAAAGTTTGTATGGAAGGATTAACTCAAAACCCTGAAGCTTTTAGTTCTTCTTATGAGGATGTCCTTAAACATGAGGATCCTGTTGCTGCAATGGCAAAACGTTTAAATAATCCTGATAAGTATACTCTCGGTGTCTTCAAAGATAACGATTTAATTGGAATTTCTACATTAGAAACAAAACCATTTATTAAACAAGAACATAAAGCAAAAATTGGTTCTGTTTATGTCTCACCAAAAGCACGTGGACTTGGTGCAGGACGAGCTTTGATTAAAGCAATTATTGAAAATGCCCATAAATTACATGTAGAACAACTTATGCTCGATGTTGTTGCCGGAAATAATGCTGCCAAAAAATTATATGAATCCCTTGGCTTCCAAACTTATGGAGTACAAGAACGTTCTTTAAAACATAACGGTCAATATTGGGATGAGGAACATATGGTTTTATTCTTAAATAATTAATATATATTATTCCGAAAGCACCCTTTCATGTGAAGGGGCTTTTTTCTTACAACAATGTAATCTTCATGTCACCTTTATCGATCGTTCCAATCCTTTCCATTCGGTATACTAAAAATACAAAATGACAACGAGAAAAATACAAGATGGAATCGCAATATTTAATTGGTAAGCAGAGGAGAATGTAAGATGAAACAGAACAAACACTTTGTTTTTTTAATTTGTGCCACAGCAATTGTAACTTCAGGATTAGCAATTCTGCCTTGGTTTATTATATAGCAGTTCTTCCTCCCTCTTATGTATACAAAAAAGCTTGTTGCTTCAAACAAAGAAGCAACAAGCTTTTTTATCTATTATGAAATCCCGAAAATTTTATTTGCACACGCTACAATAATAAGCATCGATACCGCAACACACATAACAACCGCATTACGATCTTGCTTTTCTTTTTGTAAACGTTCTTCTTTTTTACTCATGTGTGTAGTCCCCTTTATAATAAAAAAAGTGTGAGATAGGAATTTTTCCTTATCCGATGCGAGGTGAATATGAAAATCCTCACTATCTCACATACACAATAGAATGGAATTGTCATTTTATAAATAAAATGACATGACGTTATGTCGCAACATAGGGTATTTTGTGTCGCTACGCCTTTATTATAAAAAAGAGTTGTGCAAAAGTAGTGCATTTTTTATGTCAATTGCCTCGGTAACAAAAATACACTACATTTCAATCACGTAAACAGAGTTTTTTATCGTTTTCATGTAAACTATACAAGTAGAATAAACGTTTGAGGTGCACAAGACTATGATAAAGATTTTATTAGTAGACGATGAAGAACGTATGTTACGATTACTAGATTTATTCTTAAGTCCACGTGGCTATTTCTGTATGAAAGCTACCTCTGGCCTGGAAGCTCTAGAACTAATTCAACAAAAAGACTTTGATATTATTTTGTTAGATGTCATGATGCCTAATATGGATGGGTGGGATACATGTTATCAAATCCGTCAAATTTCTAACGTTCCAATCATTATGCTAACAGCACGTAATCAAAATTATGATATGGTAAAAGGGCTCACAATAGGAGCTGATGATTACATTACAAAACCGTTTGATGAGCATGTATTAGTCGCAAGAATTGAAGCTTTATTACGCCGAACCAAAAAAGAGGGATCTGTGAACTTCAATGGAATTGAATGGGATAAAACAAAACATACTGTTACTGTTTACGATGAAAAGATTTCACTTACTCCTATTGAATTTTCTTTACTCGGACTATTTTTACAAAATACAAACCGCGCCTATAGCCGCGATGATTTGATTGAAAAAATATGGGGATACCAAACAGATATTGAATACCGCACTGTTGATTCACATATTCGCAACATTCGAGATAAGCTGAGAAAACAAGGATTTCCGGTTGAAGAATATTTAGAAACTGTTTATAAAGTTGGATACAAGTGGAAAAGTGAATAATTACTTCGGTCAGTGGCCAGTAACATAACCACTGACCCTTTATATGAAATAAGGTATGGTGAGAAAATGAACAAACTTTCACTTAAAGTTGGGACATACTTTTTAATATTAGCTTTATGTATTGAAACGATAGCTTTCGTATCTTTTTACAAGAGTCTTTCAAAAATGCGTATTGAAGAAGAAACTGCGGCTCTTTTAGAAAAAGGAAATCGTTATCGTAATATGATCGAAAGACGTGCCCAATGGAGCGAACGTGCTCAAGGTACACAACGTCCAGAACGCGCAGAACGCGCGGAACGCTACGGAGCTCATGCGGCTGAATATTTTATATCAATGGAATCACATTCTAACTCAGATACAGTTATCGTTATAACAGATCGTAATGGTAAAATTACTTCTACCTCTGAAACTGTAACAACGGAAATGCGAGAACAAATCCATTGTAAAATACCACCCGTTCCAAAAGATGGCTTAATAGTAGAAAAAAATTGGAAGAAATCCAAATTCATTTCTACTGTCAGTCCAATTCACACAAAAGACTTTGATGGGTATTTACATATGTTTTTAAAAACTTCCTTCTTGGAAGACATGTTACTCCGTCTCATGAATCAATTTATTATCGTTAGTATTTTAACGCTTATTTTAACGACTATTTCTGTATTTGTTTTTTCACGTGTTATTACGGATCCTCTTATAAAAATGAAAAGAGCAACAGAAAAAATGTCAAAATTAAACAAACCAATTAAATTGGGCATTAAGCGTAATGATGAACTTGGTAGTTTGGCAACAACGATTGAAGAATTATCCAGTGAGCTTACTTATATGAAAAAGGAGCGAAATGAATTTATCGCTAGTGTAGCGCATGAATTGCTGACTCCACTGACTTATATGAAAGGTTACGCAAAAGTTGCAAAGAGAGATTCTTTAACGAAGGAAGAGCGCGAAGAATATTTACAAATTATCGAAGATGAAACTGATAGTATAACTGATCTTGTCCAAGATTTATTTATGCTTGTACAATTAGAACAACATCAATTTGTTATTAAAAAACAAAAAATGCTACTTCAACCATTTTTAGAACGAATGATTGATAAAACAAAAACAACCTTAACGAAAAAACAAATGGACATTTATTTGTACTGCAAAGATAATTTAGAAGTTTGTATGGATGAACGGCGCATGGAACAAGTCCTGTTAAATTTATTGCATAATGCTTACCAACATTCACATGAAAATACTTCAATAACAGTACGTGTGCTTGCGAACGCGAATACTTTTACGATAAGTGTACAAGATGAAGGTGAAGGAATTCCAAAAGAGGATCTCTCCCATATTTTCGATCGTTTCTATCGTGTTGATAAATCCAGAACACGAGCTACGGGCGGAAAGGGCATCGGGCTCGCTGTCGCAAAAGAAATTGTAGAACTTCATAATGGGTCGATTCGAGTAAAAAGTGAATTAGGAATTGGGACAGAATTTATAATCGAATTACCACTTGAATAATATATGCGTGAAATCACCAGTAGTGGTAAACACTACTGGTGCTATTATTTAAACAACTAATATTTGTTCATTTAAACTCATAAAACCAGCTAATATAAGCTGGGCTTTTGAAATTATTCTTATTTCAATATAAAATATAATTACATTCGTTAAAGATTTGGAGGATGATATAATTGGATATCCATGTATTAACAAAAGACGAAGCGGAAATTTACTTAGAACTTCGCGTAGAAGGATTAAAACAAAATCCTGAGGCTTTCAGCTCTTCTTATGAAGATATTATTAATAAAGAGTGTCCGATTGAATATAAAGCGCAAAAGTTAGCACAAGATGAAAACTATACACTAGGTGCATTCAAAGACGGAAAGTTGATCGGGGTTGCAACCCTGGAAACGAAACCATATGTAAAACAAGAACATAAAGCAAAAATTGGTTCTGTTTATGTTTCTCCGAAAGCACGTGGACTTGGGGCAGGAAAAGCTCTTATTAAAGAATGTATTGAGCTTGCAAAAACATTAGAAGTAGAACAAATTATGCTAGATGTTGTTGTCGGAAATGATGGTGCAAAAAAACTATATGAATCATTAGGATTTAAAACATTCGGTGTGCAAGAACGTTCATTAAAATATAACGGCCAATATTGGGATGAAGAGCACATGGTTTTATTCTTACATGAAGAAAAATAATAAAAAAATCCTCATATCATTGAGGGTTTTTTTATTCCCCTATAAACCAAGCTCTATATAATAATTGACTCGCCTCTTCAATAGTTTCTTCAGATAAAATCGCAAACCCAAGTAACACTGTATTCGTAGGAGCGTTTCCTTCTTTGTAATACACAGAAACCGGATATACTTTAACGCTATATATAGCAGCGCTTCTAATTAGTTCTTCTTCATTCATTCCGTTGTAAACCTTTAATAAAATATGTAAACCTGAATCTTCACCTATCACTTCCACCTTATTAGAAAAATATTTATGTAGCACTGAAACAAGTATATCTCTCTTCTTCCGATATACTACACGCATTTTATGAATATGCTTTTCCCAATGCCCTCCATGTAAAAATCTCCCAATAACCTCTTGATCTATTCTCGAAACACTTTGTGTATAAAATAAATATTGTTCTTGATACAATTGAATTAACCGCTTTGGTAAAACCATATAGCTCATCCGTAATGATGGTAATAACGCTTTAGATAGCGTCCCCATATAAATTACTTTTCCGTCTGTATCTAATCCTTGCAATGCCGGAATCGGCTTTCCTGAATAACGGAATTCACTATCATAATCATCTTCAATAATATATCTTCCATCTTCTTTCTTCGCCCATTGTAAAAGCTGCATCCTTCTCGTAATCGGCATAATCATTCCGCATGGAAACTGATGAGAAGGTGTAACAAACACAATATTAGCGGGACTATTCTCTAACTCTGAAATACAAATTCCATCTTTATCTAAGGATAACATTTGAACATTTTGTTCACCTTTCTCAAAAACAACCATCTTCCGGTGATAGCCTGGATTTTCAACTGCATAACTACTTCCTTTTAACAATTGAAATAACAACTTCACTAATATTTGCGTGCCAGCTCCTATTACAATTTGACTAGCTGAACATCTTACACCTCTAGACTCATATAAATAGCTCGCTATTTCTTCACGCAAACTCACTTCACCTTGTGGATGTCCAAGAAAAAGTAATTCTTTATTCTCTAATTGCCATACTTCATTTGTAATTTTTCGATATATAT
Organism: Bacillus clarus; assembly: GCF_000746925.1. Classification (GTDB taxonomy): domain Bacteria; phylum Bacillota; class Bacilli; order Bacillales; family Bacillaceae_G; genus Bacillus_A; species Bacillus_A clarus. The sequence goes on along the minus strand of NZ_JMQC01000008.1, from coordinate 2,906,097 downwards.
TGAACGGAAAAGCATCGACTGCCACACCTGTTTGTGTAAAATCAAACTTATAATGTCTCTCCTGAAATGGAACTTCCTTTATCACTTCTTCTATACCTTCCACATGAATCATTTGTTCAAATTCACATACGAAATAACCTTTTCTAGAAATAGACTCAATATACCCTTCTGCAAGAAGCTGTTCGTAAGCGGCCTCTACTGTATTTTTACTTACCCCCAAATATGTAGCCAATTTTCTTTTTGCAGGAAGCTTTGTAAAAGCTGGAATTTCTCCAGCTTTTATCTCTGTTTTTATATACTCATACAACTGTACATACAATGATGTTTTACTATTTATATCTAAATTAGGTGTTAATTCTAACATAATATCTGACCCCTTAAAAAAAATAAAAACTGATACTTTTTACAGTACCAGAAGTTATATATAATTCCTTTTATCATGTCACACATCAAAAATCAAATACTAGAGAGGAGATGCATGATAATGAACAATAGTAGACGCATTGGACTTATTATGATTATTACAGGAGCTACTTTATGGGGATTATCCGGGCCCATGATTCAGTGGCTATTTCAACATACGGAAGTATCATCGATCAATTTTTTAACGATTCGTCTATTACTTGCAGGAATATTTATTTTATCTTTCTTACTTATAAGAAGACAAAATATATTTCATATTTGGAAACGCCCTAAACATTTTATACAGCTTGTAATTTTCTCTATTCTTGGCATGCTTGGTGCGCAGTACGCTTTTATCGAAACTGTTCACATTAGTAATGCCGTCACGGCAACACTATTTCAATTTTTAGGTCCTGTTCTTATTACAATTTATGTTGCATTCCAACATAAACAATTCCCTGCTTCTATGCAAATACTCGCGATTATAACTGCTTTAACAGGAACATACTTTATTATTACAAATGGCTCAATTGAAAATATTGTTTTATCTAAAGAAACCATTATTTTTGGCCTATTAACAGCAATTGGCTTTGCCTTTTATACCCTTCATCCAGCTCCTCTTATTAAAGAATGTGGAACAACTATAGTAATTGGATGGGGTATGTTAATTGGAGGAATTGTACTCCTTATTTGTAATCGTTCATTTGAATGGAATCAGCTTTCACAAACCTTCACACTCCAAACTTTTTCTATGCTTATTCTTATCGTTATAAGTGGCACTCTTTCTTTCCTTCTTTATATCGGTAGTCTTAAATATTTAGCAGCAACAGAAACAAGTATTTTATCTAGCATTGAACCACTTGTGGCTGCCATCGTTTCGATTACTTGGCTTAATGAATCTTTTGGAGCATATCAATTATTAGGAGGCGTATGTATCGTCCTCTCTGTCATTTTCTTAACGATGCCCCAAAAAGAGAGAGAACCAACCTTTACAACTGAACAAGTGTAAAAAATGTCAAAAGAGGTCGTACTAAACTTACGACCTCTTTTTATAATTTAAAGGAATTGTCCCGCCTACTAGCAAATACAATTACACTAACACTAAAAAAATAGGAGTGTGGCAACATGAAAAAAATCGGAACTATGCTACTTTTCTCCTTTCTCATCACGGGCTGTACACAGGTGCAACAAGAATCAAGTGTACCTAAAAAAGAAATAATAGAAACTTCATCCTCTCAAATAAATGCACCTTCCTTCTTTCATCTTAGCGTTCTAAAAGATGTAAATTGGGAAGAAGGACCTTCCTTTGTAGAAGGGAAAACTCCACTAAAAGGGATTGAAGGAAAAATTGCTATCGCAGATAGTCCCTTCATTACTAATGAACAAAATGAGATAATGTGGTTCTTTTTAGATCCTCAAATGCCAACTGGTAAACTGTCTATTATTGCGTTAAAGCAAGGAACTACGCTTCCAACACCAGTACTCTTTCAAAAAGAAACTTCCAAGCAAACTTGGACGACTTCAAATACAATTGATCCTACTATAAAAGAACTCCCTCTTGTAATGTCACTACCCTCACCTGGATTATGGCTATTAAATATATATGTGAATGAGAAATATTATGAGCAATTTGTCATTAGCGTCACGTAAGATGACAAAGCTTAAATACTTTCTTACAACAATGTAATTTCTACGTCACATACTTCGATAGTTACATATCCTCTTCTCTCTTACACTTAAAATAAGAAATGAAACAAGGAGAGATGAAAAAAGTGATGGAAGTTATTGTAGCAGTGACTGAGGTTTTAATTAATGGTAAACAAGTTGCAATGGAATTAAATAAATAATGAAGGAGAATAAATAATCGCTATACTTCTTCATTATTTTGATTTCTTATCTCCTAAAAAAGCAGTGCCTTTCTAAAATGAACTGCACCCCAATTGTTAGACACCGTCTAACAATTGGAGGTGCAGTTTTTTATGACTAAATTTAATTCAGAACAGAAAATAAATGCTGTAATACGTTATCAAAATGGAAATGAAAGTATATGGGATATTGCGAAATCATTTGGTGCGAATTATGAAGTCGTTCGAATGTGGGTAAAGCAATTTGAATCTCACGGAATACATGCATTTAAAAAAGGCTATACATCCTATTCCATGGAGTATAAACTAGACGTACTTAATTATATGAATGAGAATGGGACGTCTCCAAATGAAACAGCCGTTATTTTTAATATTTCTTCACCTGCACTTATTAGAAAATGGCGCACTCAATTACGTACACAAGGAATAGACGCCCTTGCATCAAAGAAGAAGGGGCGTCTATCCATGACCAAAAAAAATCCAAAATCAATCCAAAATCAAACACCAGCTGAAGGATCAGTCGAGGAGTTACAAGCTGAGTTAGAGCGTTTACGTATGGAGAATGCTTATTTAAAAAAGTTGAATGCCTTAGTTCAAAACAAGGAAAAATCACCAAACAAGACAAATCACAAGTAGTCTATGAACTGAGGAACGATTTTTCGGTGAAAGCACTTCTGAAATTAGCAGAGATTCCACGCAGCACGTACTATTACTGGGTAAAAAACTTTAATCGCCCAGATAAAGATAGAGAATTAAAAAACCTAATTCAAACGATTTATGACGAGCACGAAGGTCGCTATGGATACCGTCGTATTCGTGATGAATTGACGAATCAAGGACACAAAGTCAACCATAAAAAAGTTCAGCGAATCATGAAAGAATTAGGTTTGAAAAGCCTAGTTCGTATGAAAAAATATCGCTCTTATAAAGGGAAAGTAGGTAAGATTGCGCCAAATATTTTAGAACGTAACTTTATAGCTGAAAAGCCTAACGAAAAGTGGGTTACAGACATAACAGAATTTAAATTATTCGGCGAGAAGCTCTATCTATCACCGATGTTAGATTTATTTAACGGGGAGATTATTACTTATACAATCGGTTCAAAACCAACCTATTCACTTGTTTCGAAAATGTTAGAGAAGTCCTTTCAACGATTAACAAAAGAAGATGAACTCTTGATTCACTCGGATCAAGGTTGGCATTATCAAATGAAGAAGTATCGTCATGCCCTACAAGAACATAAAATTACTCAAAGTATGTCTCGCAAAGGGAACTGTTACGATAATGCGGTTATTGAAAGTTTTTTTGGTATTATGAAATCTGAATTTCTTTATCTCAAAGATTTTGAGAGTATAGAACACTTTAAACAAGAACTTGAAAAATATATCGATTATTATAATCACAAACGAATTAAGGCGAAATTAAAGGGCGTGAGTCCGGTACAATACCGAACTCACGCCCTAACAGCCGCTTAATGAAATAACATGTCTAACTTTATGGGGTCAGTTCAAAAAAGGCACTGCTTTTTACTATTATTTTAAATAACTCGGCATTTTCGTAATTTGCGCTACTCCCGATTCAATAGCTGCCTTCGCTACTGCTTCTGCAACACTTGGGACAACTCTTTTATCTAATGGATTTGGAATTACATAATCTGCACTGCGTTCTTCATCCGTAATAATGTTAGCGATCCCATATGCTGCGGCTAATTTCATTTTTTCTGTAATGTCTGTTGCGCGTACATCTAATGCACCACGGAATATACCAGGGAATGCTAATACATTATTTACTTGATTCGGATAATCAGAACGACCAGTTCCTACTACAGCTGCCCCAGCTTCTAGTGCATCCTCTGGGAATATTTCTGGAATTGGATTCGCCATTGCAAACACAATTGGTTTTTCATTCATCGTCTGTACAAGTTCTTTCGTTAATACGTTAGGAGCAGATACACCAATGAAAATATCAGCCTGATGAATCGCTTCTTTTAACGTTCCACGTACATGTTCTCGATTTGTTCTCTTTGCAACTTCTACTTGTGCTTCGTTCATCCATTGTTCACCTTCACAAACAATACCTTCTAAACTTACTAATGTAATATGGTTCGCTCCAGCTTTTAATAATAATTTTCCAATTGCAATCCCTGCAGAACCCGCACCGTTAATAACAATTTTCACGTCATCCATTTGTTTACTTACAACTTTTAATGCATTAATTACAGCTGCTAACACAACGATAGCTGTTCCATGCTGATCATCATGAAATACAGGAATATTCGTTTCTTCTTTTAAGCGTTTTTCAATTTCAAAGCAACGTGGTGCTGCAATATCTTCTAAATTAATTCCTGCAAATGTAGGCTCTAAATTTTTCACAAGGGTAACGATTTCATCTACATCAGTCGTGCCTAAACATAATGGGAAAGCATCTACATTCGCAAATTTCTTAAATAAAATACTTTTTCCTTCCATGACAGGCATAGCTGCTTTCGGTCCAATATTTCCCAAACCTAGTACCGCTGTTCCATCTGAAACGACTGCTACCATATTACCGCGTGCTGTATAGTCATAAACTGTTTCTTCATCTGCTGCAATTGCTTTACAAGACTCTGCTACCCCTGGTGTATAAGTCAAACTTAAATCATCTGCTGTATTCACTTCTACCTTACTTGTAATTTCAATCTTCCCTACTAACTCTTTATGCAATAATAACGATCTCTCATTAATTTGATTTTCTAGCATATTTATAATCTCCCCTTAATTTGACAAGCTAGCTATATTTATATAGCTAGCTTGTTTGACCATAATTTATGAAAACATCTTTAATAAAATTGTCGCTGTTACAACCATTGCAGCGCCACCTAAACGCGTTGAAATTTGTGCAAATGGCATTAATTCCATACGATTTGAAGCTGATAAAATGGCAACATCTCCAGTTCCACCTAAACCACTATGACATCCTGTTACAATCGCTGATTCAACTGGATACATTTTCATAACTTTCCCTATAAGAAAACCTGACGCTACCATTGTAAGAACAACCGATGCACACACAACAACATATCCTACAGAAAGAACTGCTGCTACATCTTTTAACGGAATATATAGCAATCCTAAACCGACCATTAGCGGCCAAGTTAAATTCTTTGAAATAAATTTATATAAGTGAAATGCCCCTTGTTCCATTTTTGCTGGCATTAATTTAAAGTACTTCACAAGTGCTGCTGAGAAAATCATAATGATTGCCCCTGGAATACCGATGAATTTAGAAGCAAATCCTCCGAAGATGAAGAACGTACATGCAATCAACAAACCTGCTCCCATTAATGAGAAATCAATCGGCTTTTCTGCATTTTGCTCTTTTAATAGCTCTGCTTGATTATCTGTTTTTACTAATACACCATTCCCACTAAGCTCAGGTTTCTTCTCACCTAAACGCTTCATATACCCTGCACTCACGATTGCGAACATATTTCCGATAATAGCCGCAGGAATAAGTTGTGACACGAATGTTGCTGATGATTCATTTAAAATATCACTGTAAGCTAATGACAATGGTAAAATCCCTTCTCCAATACCACCACTCACGATTGGTACAATAATAAAGAAGAATGTCTTCTTCATTTCAAATCCAAATAATGAACCAACTAGTAGACCAACTGCGATAGAAGCTAATGTCCCTACAACTAAAGGAATAAACATTCTAACGAATCCTTGCACTAAAACTTTACGATTCATTCCTAAAATACTTCCTACTACTAAACAAGAAATATATAAATATAAAAAGTTCGACTTTTTCATTAACATAGTTGCAGCTTCCATTGAAGCTGGATTCATCCAATTAAAAAATACAAGCAGCGATGGAATAAACAATGAAAGAATTGCTGGTCCTCCGATATTTTTTAAAATTGGAATCCTCATTCCAATATCACCTAAGAAAATCCCCATAATCATAATGACTGCAAATCCACCAATCATATCTGCCGGCAACTTATTATATACAGATGCTCCATAAATAACAGCTGCTAACACAAGATATAATGGTAAAGGTATAACACCAATTTTAATATTCATAATTTTAGAAGCGAAAGATTCTCTTTTTAATTCTGTTCCTTCTGATAATGATACCGCTTCCATGTTATTTCGAATTCCCATGTGGCACCTCCTTATATTCTTATAACAATATTAAAACGCTTCCAATAGTAAAAATAGTTTTTGTAAGTTTTGTAACTGATTTTGTAATTAAAAAAAGTATAAGCGGCTTACATTAAGCCGCTTATACATACAAATCTATTTTATTTTGATCAATACATCTTAATTTACTCACTGGTCTTCCTACATGTTGATACACCATTTCATTTTCTAGCACTCCAATTTCAGTCAAAAACATTACATACTTCCGAATAGAAACTCTTGAAATCCCTACTAATTGCGCCATTTCCTCCGTTGTAAATGCTTGTCCATGAAGCGATTCGATTTGTTGCCAAATTAGTTGTAAAGTTTGCTTTGTTAATCCTTTTGGGAGCTCTTTAGTGACAAGGGACTCTCTTTTTTCTTTTTGTAAAATGAGCGAATCTAATTCCGATTGACTAATTTTTTGTTGCTCTTTCATAAAAGTAAGTTTTTCTCGATATACAGTTAATGCCTCTTTAAATCGTTCAAATGTAAATGGTTTAATTAAATAATCTACAACTCCATATTGTAACGCTTTTTTGATACTTCCCATATCATGTACAGCCGAAATCATCATAATATCAATTTCTTTTTCTTGATTCCGAATATACATTAATAGCTCAAATCCGGTCTCCTCAGGCATAAAAATATCAAGTAATATGAAATCCACAAGTGATGTTTCTAATATTTTTATCGCTTCTTTTACGGAATTAGCTACATGAACAAGTTCAAACCCTCCCACTTGCTCTAAATAATGCGTATTTAACATTGCTACCATTGGATCATCTTCTACAATTAAAACTTTAATCATCGTTGTCTCTCATCCCTACTTTTAGGTATTTCAATTGTTATTGTTGTTCCTGTTCCTAACAATGATTGAAAATGAATTTCTCCATTTATTCGCTGTAGACTTTCTTTTACAAGGTGCAAGCCATAACCGCGATTATCGCCCTTTGTAGAGTAACCTTTTATAAATAATTTATCGAGCGTATCTTCTGGTATCCCATTCCCTGTATCTTGTACTGTAATAATTAATGTATCCCCATATTGTATTCCAACTTCAACCTGCTGCTTCTCACAATTCATCACTGCGTCTAATGCATTATCGATTAAATTTCCAACAATCGTGATAAGTTCATGAATGATACTTTCATCATATATTTCTGGTAAGTAAGAACCTTCATCTATAATTAACTTTATATTTTTCTCTCTAGCATAGCTAAGTTTACCTAGTAAAAAACCAGCAAATACTGGGCTTTTAATTTTTTTCATAACCCCACCAATTTCATATTGATGCTCTGATACCATACTACTTACATATTTTTGAAGTTCTTCATACTGTTTCATATGTGTAAGTCCTAATACAACATGCATTTTATTCATAAATTCATGGGATTGTGCCCGTAATGCTTCCGCATATAGCTTGATACCGGTTAGTTCCTCTGCCAATTTTCTAATCTCTGTTTTATCACGAAATGTTGCAATCACGCCAACTATTTCTCCTTTTACATATAAAGGAACACGATTTGTAACAATCGTAATTCCATAAATATTTTGTTCTTCGTTTAATTGTACCTCGCCTGTTTGCAACACTTCTTTTATACGTGAATTCGGCGTATACAATTCAACATCTTTACCGATAAACTCTTCTTTAAGTCCACTTTTCTTAAATAGCCGTTTTGCTTCATTATTAATTAAAGTTACTCTCGCCTCTTTATCTACAGCAATAATACCTTCTTTTACAGATTGTAGCATCGTATTTCTTTCTTCTAAAATTTTCGCTATCCTATGCGGCTCAAGACCAAATAAAATTTTCTTTATATGTCTAGCTAGCAATATCGCTCCTATAATTCCAACTAATATTCCAACACCAACACCGATATAAATAATATGTCTACTTTCTTTCACTCTCTCTTTCACATTATCAGCTGAAATGCCAACAGCGACCGCACCAAGTTGCTCACCTGTGTCAGCAAAAATAGGTACGAATACTCGCATAGAAATCCCTAAAGTTCCTTCTGCTAACGAGACGTGTTCCTTGCCCTTCAATACAGTTCCTTCATCCCCTCCAACAAAATGATGACCTATTTTTTGAGGGTTTGGATGAGATTTTCGTATTCCATCCATATCCATAACTACAATAAATTGAACATCCGTATTCTTTAATAACTTGTTTGTATACGTTTGAATTTCGGATATATCCGTCCTTCCTGTCAAACCTTCAATGACAACTGAAGAACTTGCTACAATACGTGCAATTGTTTTTGCCTTTTCTGCTTGGCTTTCTTCTGTCGTTCGTTCAACGTTATGGCTAATTAAAATATCTGTTACGAGTAAAGAAAAGATTACAACTGTACATACTAATAATGTAATCGTTTTCCATAAATTCAATAATTTTTTCCTCTTTTTCATCCCTTCATTGACTCCCCTAGTTCTTCTACGCCATCTTTCGTAAATAAAAAATAAGTAAGCTGATATTATAAGTCTAACCTTACTTATTTGATGTTATTATACTTTAAATTTACTCGTCATTTCTTGTAGTTTTTCTACCGTCTCTTCTAAGTTTTAATTAGCTAAACTAATTTATTCCATAATAAAAAATAAAATAAGAGAAATTCAATATAACAAGTATACTGAATTCCCCTTATTTTTCGTTTTGAAAATCTAATATTGTCATTACTTCCCCTTCTTAAAAACACTTCTCACAAAGCTTTCTTTATGATCTATATACTCTTTTATCCCAGTCGAACATTTCTTTATATAATTTAATTTTAAGTTTACATACTCTACTTTCGCTTCTTCATTCGAATTCATATAATCTCTAAAAAAAATTAAATTACTCCAAAGTTCTTTTTCATACTCAACTAAATGAACATAGTGTGCAAGCTTTTGAAAAGAAGAATCTGTGAATTTAGCAAAGACAATTTCATCTGGCCGTTTTACTTTCAGTCTCAAAAATCCTATTGTGTTAAGCCCCTCTATAATGAACTTGTCCACTGAACTTAAATCGTCTACAGCCACTACTACATCTATAACCGGCTTAGCTAACATTCCTTCAATAGCTATACTACCAATATGTTCTATACGATTAGCTTCTATATTCGTACTTGCTTGTATATCATTTTTCACTTGACAAAATTCTTTTTTCCATTCGTCCGTATAACTGACTAATTTAATTTCATCTCCCTTTAATCCTAACTCCATATCCCTTCTCCTTTGCAATAAGTATGAGGTAATAGAGCTTCTCTTTTACAAATCCTAATTCCTTCCTAATTCACTTAGGATTTTTCACATAACTAAGCGCTTGACTCCCCATTTGTACCCACGCCTTTTCAAAATCCTCTCGCGGCACACTTACATTTGGTGCATCGCTAAGTGGATCCTGAATATATACGGATTCCTTATCATACCCAACAAGGAGAACACAATGTTCATTATAAGTAATAGAAACTTCTCCTGCACTTGTTTCCCACACTGTAAATTCATCTTCATCTAACGGAGCATACGTTGCATTTGTAATCATTACTACAGGACTTCCTTTTTTCACATTCTTATAAATTTCATCTATATTTTCCCCTGTTAAATCAATAGCTTGATTCGGCAAATATTGTTTTGCTAATTGGAAGAGTGGCCCGTGATATACACCGTATCCCGATTCAGAAAACGTATATATATTCCCTACGAATCCTTCATTCGGATTTCCTCTTACACTATCATCTGAAAAAGCAACTTTCTTTATTTCATTTGCTAATGTCATTTTATCAATGGAAACACCTGCGTACTGTAACATCATCGCTAAACTTGTCACTTCACAGCCTCGATCTAGCTCTGGCAATTGCTGAATAAAAGGTACATTTGGTAAGCTGACTTTTTCATTATCATTATTACTGGATACTATTCGTTTTTGGCTTTGTACAGTTGGTAATGTTAAGCTTTTCACTTTCTCTACATACTTTGTAAACTCATTTGTGTATACGCTCCATATTGCCGCACCTAATGCAATCATACATATATACAACTTCCACTTTCGTGTCATTCTTTTATTCTCACGTCCTCTTTAATTCGTTAAATACGAATAAAATGCATCCGCATCTGTTTGAACAGTAGGAATAAAATTAAGCTCTTTTCCCTTTTCAGGCTGTTCTTTTTTTATCTTCTCCGCTAAATCTTGAACATTCAAATTCGTTCTATCCATACCAAGCTCATCTGCTATTTCTATTACTTTTTGCTCATTGATTTCCCTTAATACTTGATAAATATCTTTACCGTATAGATCAATATGATATTTTTTTGCTTCTTCCTGCACTTTTTGTTCATACACTTCTTGTGCTAAATCTTCTATCTCTTTTCCTTTTTGAGAAATCCCTAACTTATCTGCTTCTTCTCTTACTTTCGTTCCATAGATTTCTTCTGCAATTTCTTCTATTTCTTTTCCTTCTGTTGAAACACCAAATTCACCTGCCTCATTATTAATCTTGATCGTATTAATTTGATTTATTAAATTCACAATGGATGTATTATCTATTGATATTCCTAGTTTTAACGCTTCTTGTTTCACCTTTGCTTCATAAATTTCTTCTGAAAGAATTCCAACATCTTTTCCCTCGATTGAAATTCCTAACTGCTTCGCTTCTCTTCCTACTTCAGTTTCATGAATTTCTTTTTCTAACATAAGTTGCTCTTTTCCATCCGTTTCAATTCCTAGTTTTTCTGCTTTCTCTTCTGTATGCATTGCATGTATTTCCCCATTATTTAATTGTTCTTTACTGCGCTGTGAATAGTTCGTTTTCTCTTTTGACGTTTCAGAAGGAGAGGCACCTCCTAATATACTTAAACTCATTGCTCCAATAGCGCATACCGTCATCATTTTCTTTTTCAACCTCTTCCGCCTCCTTCTCGTTTCTTATAACGCCACATTTTTTCACGCTTTCTCTTCCATGTTTCCCATAAAATTTCAAATGATATACATAGGCCTGCTGCTGTGAACAGTACCATTGCGATTAAACCAACTAATCCCGAATGGAATTGGCGCATTGTTCGTGATAGCAAACCAAATTGATTATTCTCTTCCCTTTGCCAAACTGTTCTTATGGTATACATTTTATAAAGCGTTCCTTAACTTTCCCTTAAAAAAAGACGATCTTGACAAACAAGATCGTCTTCATACTCTTTGATTTTTTGGAAAAACCACTTCAAAACAAGTACCTTCTCCTAACGCGCTCTCTACTGATATTCTCCCAAGATGTTTTTCTACAATCCAACTAGCAATTGAAAGCCCTAACCCAGCTCCTTCTGATGTACTTCTTGCCTTATCTCCTTGATAAAAACGGTCAAATAATTTCGGAATATCTTCTTCCTTAACTCCAATTCCGTCATCTTTCACCTGTATACGAATCAAGCTACTAGTATGTGTACATTCAATTTGAATATATCCACCTTCATTCGTATATTTCATCGCGTTGTCCAATAAAATAACCATCATTTGATGAATTCTCTCTCTATCACCAATAAACGATATCCCATGTTCTACTTTTAACGTCATCGCTTTTTCTTGATAGGAAGCAATTTCTTTATATGGCTCTACTACTTCTTCCAACAGCTTACCCATTTCAAATTTTTTCTTATCCATCTCGATTTGATTAGAATCAGAACGTGCTAACAATAATAAATTAGCAACAAGCTTAGATAACCTTCTACATTCCTTTGAAATTGTAGAAATATCCATCGCTTTTTCTTCTATCGTCGCGGACGGTGATTGAAATAATACATCTGTTTTTGATTGAATAACTGCAAGTGGTGTCCTTAATTCATGTGATGCATCAGAAACGAACTGCTGCTGTTTCTCCCACGAATCACGAATAGGTACAAGCGCGCTACCAGCTAAGAAAAAGCCGATACCTATTGCACATAGACTTCCTATACTGCAACCTATTATAAGAATTAGTAATAATGTGCGAAGTACTTCTTTTTCAGTTGTTGTTTCACGTAATATTTGAAATGTAACGTTCTCTCCAAACCGTGTAGTTCCGTGAACTGCTCCAGTTCTATAACTTCTTCCTTTTATTTCTATATCATAAAAATCTCCAACTTTTTTTGGAAATAACCTAGTTTGATTTTCTTCAAAAAAGCTACGATCTCGAGATTTTGGTTCTATCCCTTGCAACTGATTATTTTCATTCCATACCAATAATGAAACCCTTGAATCTCCTATACGTAAATCTCTATTTAATTCAAATTGAGCGGGACCCTGGCGCTTTTCTCTTGTTAGCTTCATAATAAATTCTCTTATCGATCCATCTACTCCATTGTAAATTTGATTATATGTATATGAATAAACTAAACTTCCCAATATCCCAATTAATATAATAAACACTAACGAATTTAATATAGTAAGACGAATACGTGTCTTTTGAAATAAACTTCCCTTTTTCATTGTTCTTGTAATATATATCCAATACCGCGAACGGTTTGAATATCTTTCTGATAACCAAATTTTTCTAATTTTTTACGTAAGTGATGTACATATACTTCAACAATCGCTACCGTTGTATCGGAATCAAATCCCCAAACACGATCAAAAATTTGTTCACGCATTAAAATTTTTCCGCTATTTTGAATGAGATATTCTAACAATTCATATTGTTTTAAAGTTAGTTTAATTAGTTCTCCATCTACCTGTACATCTTTTTCTTTCCCAAATAATTCAATTCCTTTATAACGAATTGTCTGCCTTGTTGTTAAACTACCACTTCTTCGTAGTAAAGCGCGAATTCTCGCTTTAAGTTCTGGTGCTTGAAATGGTTTAACTATATAATCGTCTCCGCCAAAATCTAATCCTTTTACTCGATCTTCTAAAGAATCTTTCGCTGTCAAAAATAGGACTGGCGTCTCAATCTTTTCATCACGTATTTTTTGAATGACTTCAAATCCATCCATCCCTGGCATCATTACATCAAGCAAAATTGCATCATAAATATTTTGGAGTGCCAAAAACAATCCATCTTCCCCATTCATCGCTGTATCTACTTCAAACTCATCACGTAAAATTTGTACAATTGACTCTAATAAAGGAGCATGATCTTCCACTACTAATAAGCGCATCAACTTTCCTCACCTTTCTCTACTTTATTAAAATTTGTGATGAAACTTCTTTTGCATCCATTATACTACTTCTCTTAATGGCAAAAGAAAGCGGTCGCAATATGCGATCGCTTTTTTAATTATTTATATATGCGTGTTTGAATTGGGTGCAATTTCGAAGCTTTATTTGCCAAAAATACACAAACACCAACTAATAATAAAAATAAACATGCTAATACCGCAACTGGGAGAGAATATGAAATCGTCATACTCGTAGACACCGAAAGAAGTTTCCCCACTAATCTTCCGAACGAACTTAATTCAACTGCTTCACCCTTCTTCTCTATCAATGTTCTATATGTGAGGCTTATATTATAAAATCTATTTCTTAACTTTCCCTTAAAAAGAGATAAAAATCCCACCTTATCTCTTTTTAAGCTTTTACTACATATACTTGTTCACTTGGTAATTCTAAGCAATTTAACTGGCCACCATATACAGCCCCGCCGTCAATACCTATAATACGATTACCCCCAAAATATACATCACAATTATCATTGCCATGAAGTGTCTTAGTTTCCGTATGTCCAAATATGACAACCTTCTCACCATTATATCTACTATGAAACTCATTCCGTATCCACATTAACGTATATGGTTCGGATTCAGAAACTGGTTTCGTCGGCTCAACACCAGCATGTACAAATATGTAATCTTCTGTTTCAATATAGTGATCTAATTCTTGAATAAACTTTAAATGCTCTTCTAATAAAAGAGATTGTAAAATCGGCTTTTGGAAGGCTTCCTCATTTACCGCAATATCTTCCTCTACAAAACCGTAACTATACAATGTTTTATCTCCACCATTTCTCTTTACCCAATGGTTCCATGAATGTTCTTCATCAGTCGTTAACGCTTTAATCATCATATCTTCATGATTCCCTTTTAAAACTAAAGCTCCCTCTTCTTTTAACTCTTTCACCTTTTCAATTACAGCACACGCATTTGGACCACGATCTACATAATCCCCTAGTAAAATTAACTGGTCCTGTTTCATATCATATCGCGCTTCTTTCAACAACTGTTCAAACTTTTCTATCTCTCCATGAATATCACTAATAACAAGTATTCTCTCCATTTCTTTCCCTCTTTCTAAACCAATCTATTTCTAATTATAGAATAAAACATCAGAAATTTCTGAATTAAAATATTAAATAGCATTACTATTACAAATAAACCTATTTTCCTTACAACACTGTAAGTCTCTTGTCATCCAATTGGATAGTTGTAACAATAACATTTCACTATACTAAAAGTAAGAAATGAAACAAAAACAAGGAGAGATTAGAGATGAAAAAAGTGATGGAAATTGTAGTAGCAGTGGCTGAGGTTTTCGTAAATGGTAAACAAGTTGCAATGGAGTTAAATAAATAATGAGAAGAACAAGATTCATTCTAAACCCTTTACTCATATAAAGAGATAAGAGTTCAGCATTTCTTTGATCCCTTATCTCCCTAATAAGAAAGCCGTATCTTTAATAAGATACGGCTTTCTTTTATTTTTGACTTGTACGAGCTGAAATGCTGATTGCTCTGTCTGTTGTTTTTGCTGCTTCGTCTAACGCTTCTTTACTGTTCTTTCCGTCATACATTGCTTCTAATGCTTTCACAACTGCATCTCTTGATTCTGGGAATACACTAATTAATGCTCCTTGGGTTGCTGAAGATTGTTTTGTTGCTTGTAATTGCTCTACTGTTACTTTTAACTGTGGATACTTTTCATATTGTTCTTTTACTAAGGGCTCATTATATGCATCTGGATTAATTGAGAAATAGCCTGTTGCTGTATGCCATTTTGCTTGTACATCTGGTTTCGTTAAATATTTCATAAAGTCCCAAGCACCTTGTTGTGTTTCTTCTGAAACCATGTTCGTCATCCATAATGATGCCCCGCCGATTACTACACCATTTTGCTTCGCATCTTCTGGATACGGAATATACGAAACGCCTACATTAAACTTAGATGCATCAATTAAGTCACGAACACCAGCTGAAGAATCCAAATACATCGCAACTTGTCCAGATTGGAATGCGGCACGAATATCGTCCCAACTTGCTCCATACATTCCGAGCGTACCAGCCTTATTCAATTCATCTAATAAGCCGAATACTTTTTGTCCTTCTTTTCCGTTAAATACAGCCTTAGTCGCTGCATCTTTACGTCCATTTTCTTTATCTACATATAGACCGCCTTGTGTCGCTAATAATTCTTCAAAGAACCAACCATAGTTCAACATCGAAAATCCATATTGTTTTACATTTCCTCCTTCTTTAATTGTTAACTTCTTCGCAGCCTCTTTTAATTCAGCATACGTTTTCGGCGCTTTCTCTGGATCTAATCCAGCTTTTGCAAAAGCGTCTTTATTGTAAATTAACACTGGTGTAGATGAATTAAATGGTATAGAATACATTTTCCCATCAACTGAGTAATAATTCGTAATTGCTTTTTCTAATTTTGACGTATCATATTTATCTTTTTTAATCCAGCTATCAATTGGAGTGATTTTTTTACTATCAATCATATATTTCGTTGTAATTTCACTCGATTGAACAAGAGCTGGAGCTTCTTTCGTTGCTGATATCGTTTTGAATTTCGTTAAAGATTCTTCATATGACCCTTGAAACTCTGCCTTTATTTCGTATTTATTTTGTGACTTATTGTAGTCTGCAACAAGCCCATCTAATACACCTTGTGTTTTTCCACCCATCGCATGCCAAAAACGAATTACAGTTTTGTCGCCGTTTTTTTCAACTGGAGCCACTGTTTCCTTCGCCTCAGATTTCCCTTCTGTTTTACTACTGGAACAAGCTGTAGCTGTTAATGCCATTGTAGCTGCCATTAACAGAGCAGCACCTTTTTTTAATAAACTCATCTCAATCCCACCTTTTCCTATGTATGCTTATTTAATTGCACCTTTTGTTAACCCTTGTTGCAGTTGCTTCTGTCCTAAAAATAGTAAAATTAATGTTGGAATGACGATAACAGTGACGCCAGCCATTACACTTCCCCAATCTGTTGCAACTTCTTGAGACTGGAGCTGCTTCACACCAATTTGTACCGTTCTTACTTTTTCATCTGTTGTCACTAGAAGTGGCCATAAATACATATTCCATGTTGTTAAAAAACTATATACTCCAAGCGTAATAAAACTCGTTTTACAATACGGAATTACAACGCTGAATAAAAATCTTACGTTTCCGATTCCTTCAATAAATGCTGCTTCCTTCAGCTCATTCGGCAGCGTCATAAAATGTTGACGTAATAAGAAAATACCGAAAGCTGTTGCAAAAAATGGAACCGTCATCCCAGCAAAACTGTTGATCCATCCGAAGTTTTGAATCGTTAAGAAATTGGGTACCATCGTTGCTTCCCACGGAATGAGCATTGTTGAAATAAATAGAAAAAAGATGAAATTTCTGCCTTTAAAATGCAGGAATACAAAGGCATAAGCCGCTAAACTTGATACGATAAGTTGCCCAAGCATTACAACTGTCGATACAATCAAACTATTATACAAGTACGAAAGAAGCGGTACTTTTTGAAAGATATTCACGAAATTATCAAAAGTAAATTGAGTTGGAAGTATCCTTCTCATTTGAATATCTTCCGGTGTCATAAAGCTTATTAAAAATGCATACAGTACAGGAAAAAAGACCATTACTGCACTAATGATAAGCAGTGTATATAAAAGGACGTTTTGTTTCCATTTCTTAACGATCATTTATAATGCACCTTTCTCTCTGCAAACTTAAATTGAAGTAGTGTTGCAATGAAAATAAAGATAAACAAGACCATTGCTTGTGCACTCGCTGTCCCAAATTGATGATTTACAAATGCCTCTTTATAAATCGAGTACACTATTAAATTTGTTGCATCATTCGGTCCACCATGTGTTAAAATATCGATTTGTCCAAAACTTTGAAATGCACTAATTAAAGTGACTGTTACGATAAAAAATAAAGTTGGTGATAACATAGGTAGCGTAACACGGCGAAGCTTATATAAATAACTAGCGCCATCAATAGATGCACTCTCATATAAAGATGTATCAATATTTTGTAACCCACCTAATAGAACTAAAAATGCAAATCCTGTATTTACCCATACTGTTGTAACCGATACAGAAAACAACGCCCAATCCGGACTCGTTAACCATGCGATTGCAGGAAGATTCATAGCACCTAGTATGTTATTAAATAGCCCTACACTTGAATGAAACAAAAATAACCAAATCACTGCACTTGCTGCTACTGATATACCCATTGTTGAAGAGAATAACACTCGAAACAATCCATTCCCTTTTATTTTTTCATTTGCAATTAACGCCAGGAATAAAGCAAATACAATGCTAGTCGGCACTGTATAAAGAACAAATAATAAAGTCGACTTTACACTTTTGTAGAAAACAGGATCAGAGAATAAATATTGATAATTTTCTAACCCAACAAAGAGATTCGCCTCTCCATGTATATCTGTTAAATAGAAACTGTAGTAAATCGTCCTAAATAGCGGATAGAAAAGAAAAATTGAAAACAATACGATAGATGGTGCTAAAAATAATAATCCTGTTCTTAAATCTTTCGTCCTTCCCCATAATTCCTTCTTTTTTGACACTTTTGTTTGAACTGGTAACTTCCCTACTTCAATCATTATTTCGCCACCACTTTCAACTCTTCTTCATCTACTACTTGCAGTCTTTCATTCGTATCATTATGAAAGAAACATAGTTTTTCTTTCGGGAATAATAATTTTACTTTGTCACCTTTTTTCAATAATAGTTGTCCAATTACTTTAGCACTCCATGTCTCCCCATTTACTATGAAGTTCAAAATAGATTCGTTTCCTAATACTTCTACCGATTGTAATACAACTTCTTGTCCTTCCTCAGACAATACAATATGCTCAGGACGAATACCTATACGTACATTCCCTTCCAGTAATTGTTTCAATTGTCCCGTAGAAAGCGGAATTCGCAATTCACCAACACATAACATCCCCTTTTCTTTATCTACTTTTCCATTATTAATATTCATAGATGGGGAACCGATAAAGCTTGCTACAAATTCATTTGCTGGATAATTGTATATATCCAGCGGTGTTCCTACTTGCTGTATACTTCCTTTATTTAAAACCATAATACGATCTCCCATAGTCATCGCTTCAATTTGATCGTGAGTAACGTAAACCATTGTAATTCCTAATCGTTGTTGAATTTCTCTAATTTCAATTCGCATTTGAGCACGTAATTTTGCATCTAAATTTGAAAGAGGCTCATCCATTAAACAAATTGGAGCGTGACTCACAATCGCCCTTGCCAATGCGATTCGCTGTCTTTGTCCACCGGATAATTGCCCCGGCTTCATTTTGACATACTCTTTCAACCCTACCATCTCAACAGCTTCCATCAATCGTTTTTGGCGCTCTTCTTTTTGCACCTTTTTTACCTTTAAACCGAACAAAATATTTTCTTCTACAGATAGATGGGGATATAAAGCATAGTTTTGAAATACCATCGATAAATTTCGATTTTTCGGTTCTAAATCATTTGCAACATGTTCATTAATAAGTAAATCTCCAGAAGAAATTTCTTCCAAACCAGCAATCATTCGTAATAATGTACTTTTTCCACATCCAGAAGGGCCAACTAAAACAAAGAATTCTCCTTGACGAATATGAACCGATACATCTTTAACTGCTGTTTCTTCTGAGTTTTTATATACTTTCGATACATTTCTTAATTTAATCACAAGCTTGCACCCCTTTTTCCTCTTGTAACCATACTTCACAATGACTCGTTGAAATTGCACTTGCTCCTGCCCGAATTGCAATTTCCGCATCTTCTCTCGTTTGAATCAGCCCGCCTGCAATAATAGGAAATTCTATTTCTTCTGCTAGTTGTTTAATAATAGAAGGCATAATACCAGGCATAATCTCTACTGCATTCGGTTTAGTCGTTTTACAATTTTCAATTGATTTTGTTAAAGATAATGTATCAACAATGAAAATACGTTGAATGGTCTTTAATCCAATCTTATTTGCATTTCGAATGGTAGAACCTTTCGTAGAAATAATGCCTTGTGCACCAATTACGTCCTGAATAAACAAGAGTGCTTCTTCTGTATTCGTATTTAATCCTTGTATAAAATCACAATGAAGAAATACATCATGTCCATTTTTTTGTAATTCATATACACGTTCTGGTAACTCAAGCATTGAACCTGTCATAAGAAAAACTGTCTTCGGCAATTTTTTATATGTTTTATATCCCTCCCAATCTTTTATCATCGCTATATAACATTCTTCAAACATTGATTCCACCTAGCTTTTCTATTTTTATCCAAACTAAAAACACCTACTTACATAGAACGTCTGTCTCCTTATTTGAACTCTAGAAAATAGAGCACACTTAAGAATACGGTACGTTATATGTAAGCGGGTGTTCTCAAATGTTCTCTACCCTAGTTATTTTGTTACTTTTACTATATTACGTATTTATTAAGTTAGTTTTGATAGTTTGTTAATAAGGTGTTAATCGTATGTTAATATTCTCCATATATTTTTTACAATCATCTAGATATACGAGTAACAAAAATAAAAGTGCATCTCATATAAAGAGCAAATACAATTAAAATTCAAGTAATATGTACATTCATTCCATAGTTCATTAGTTTTAATTTTTTCGCCACTGCTTGTGAGGCGAAATTATCCCATGCAGTACTATAAAGAGGAATTCGTTTTTCTTCTTGTATTGATATAGCCCAGGCTGTAACAATATCAGAAGCGTAGCCTTTCCCTTGAAACTTCTGTAATGTTTCCACAATCGCCTCAGAAGCTACAGGCGTACTTCTTGCACTGCAGCATATAGAAACTACCTTTTCATTATCAAGAATTGCAAAGCAAGGTTTTCTCCATTCCAATTGCTCTAACAAATTAGGAAAATTCCCTCGCAGTACTTCTTTATTCTTCTCTGTTATTTATACTGTTCTAATTGGTTTATTTAAATTCTCTGTGAACATAAAAGCAGGACCTATCCAAATGTTCTCCACTTTCTTCTCTTCGTTTAATACGTTAATAATCTTTGCTAACTCTATGTAATTTGAACATGCTGGAATTAGTTTCTCAATCTCACTTACCGTATCGCTATTAAGATTATAATGATATCTTGTTATATTCCCACCACGAGTACAGCCAAGGAAAAAACGCGGTGCCTCTGGATTTCCAGGTTCATTTACGCTCTGCATTCTTCCTAATTGATCATGAACAAATAAAACCTCTGCCTGAATTGTTATCAATTCAAATTCCGAAAGCCTCATTTATACTCCCCCTAGTTGCTATGTGTACAAAGTTCATATAACGAACCTTTATATGTAATAGATACGGAAAAATCCTTTGTCTATTGCATCTTCTTTTTCAAATAGCTTTCCCTGCTCTAAACTATTTTTTTCATCACAAAAAAATCCCATTTAGATAAACATAGCTGAGTCCATTATGCCAAATGGTCTCTTTTTTCTGTCTATCTAAATGGGATAATGCTACGACCATTATTTTCTTAGTCTCTTATCTCACTCTTATATTATTCTGTAGGCTGTTGCTGCACCACTTCATTAGCTCCAGCTAACTTTAACATATTTACGATTTCTTTAAATCCTCTTTTTTCTGCATGTTGCAGGGGGGTAGTCCCTTCACGGTCAGCCATATTTACATCTGCTCCGTGATCGATAAGTAATTGAATAACCTTTTTATGATTGTCACTACCATTTCCTAAAGCAATTGCTTCTAACAACGCAGTCCATCCACGATCATTCTTATAATTCACATCAATATCTGTACGCTCTAATAACTCTTTTACCACTTCGACATGTCCACGCTCCGCTGCTGGAATAAGCGCTGTTCCTCCAGAACGAGTCGTTTCTTTCGTATTCGTTCCTGCATCAATTAATAGTTTTACAATATCTGTATACCCTTCTTTACTTGCATAAAGAAGGGGACTATTTTGCTTATCATCTTGAATTTCGATATCAGCCCCTGCACTAATTAGCGCTTTTACCGTCTCAACGTGGTTTTGATACGTTGCTGCAAGGAGTGGTGTTTCTCCTTTATCGCCCTCTACATTTATATTTGCTCCGTCTTTTATTAACTTCATAGCTGTTTCTGTATCACCAAGAGTCGCAGAAAGTAGTAATTGCTTATCCATTAAACTTATACTTTTTTCTTCTTTAACTTCTTCCTTTTCTTTATGCTTTTCTTGTTTTTTTTCATTTTTCACGTGAACCGGTTTCGATTCAGCTTCCTCTTGCTTGTCACAAGCCACTGTCATCATTAAAAGTCCTAATAACATACATAATAAAATTTTTTGTTTCCTCACAACTACAGCTCCTATGAAAGATAATGTCTTTTTAACCATTCCTTCATCACATGTAATAACTCTTCTTCAATAGATTTATCCATAAGCGACTTATATTCCTGCCTTAATCGAATCATCGTATGCTTATGTTCATACTTTCTCAAAATATGGTTCATGTTTGGAATGATATGCCACTCTGCCTCACCATTAACATATGAAGCAATTAGTTTAGCATGTTCAGGTGGTACTTGTACATCTTTGTCACCCGTAATCGCTAAAACAGGACACGATACTTGTTCTAAATATGTAACTACATTATATTGTAACTGTTCTCTTGGCGATTTTACACCTTTTATATTTAAAGCAAATTTTATTGGATTTTTCACTTTTTCTTTCATAATTTCATTTTGCGTTCTTATATATTGCGATATTTTTAAGGTTTTAATTAACCATCCCGTGAATCCATCCATCTTTTCTAGCTCATGGATTCCTTTCTCTCTCTGCTTTTCCAATAAAATATTTGATGGCTCTGCAGCCCCTGCAAGCAATACTAATCCAGCAACCGATTCTTTTGTACAAATAGCCGGTGCGAGCAAGGCACCTTCACCGTGCCCAACAATGATAACTTGTTTTGGATTTATTTGAGGGTGCTCTTTCAAAAATCGAACCCATAAAGTAGCGTCATCAATAAAATCAGTTACACTTGCTTTACAGTAATTCCCCTTACTCTTATAAGTACCTCGTTTATCGTAACGAAGAACTGCAAACCCTAAAGAAGTGAAATAATTAGCCAGTTCTCTATATAAGTTTACCTTTAAACTTCCTTTATTTCCATCCCGATCAAATTTCCCCCTATCGCCAATTAAGATGATAGCTGGATATGTTTCTGAATAATATGTAGGAATTGTTAATGTGCCTTGCATTGTAAACTCGCTTTCAACCATTACAAGTAATTTTTTACTCATCATCATTCTCTCCTCACTATTATTCATAAACTATATATTTTAAGGTCCAAAACCTTTCCTCATATATTTTATGTCCATGCCATGAACAATAAGAACTCATATATTATAAAAACAACTGCCTATTTCTAGGCAGCTGTTCTATAAACTATTTCGTTAGCCTCGATGAAGCTGTAATAGTTTCAATATTAAGCTTTCTATGTTTCCCTCGTTTCTTATTTCTTGTTCAATTTTACCTTCCTTCATAAAAAACACCACATCCCCAACCTCCGCTGCCACATCCATCATATGTGTTGAGAAAATTATAATTGTACCACTTCTTTTAAACCCCTTTAATAAAGTAACAAATTCATTTACCCAGTATGGATCTAGCCCATTTGTCGGTTCATCTAGTAACAATACTTTTGGCCTTGCAAGACATGCCTGTCCAAATAAAAGTCTTTGCCTCATACCTTTTGATAATCTATGTAAAGGTTCGCTTCTCTTTTCCTCTAACCCAAGCATTTTAATAACTTCCTCTATTCTTTCTTTACTTACATTTCGAAAAGCTGCATAAAATGCTAAAAATTCTTGTACAGTCATTGATTGCTGTGCATGAAAATCATCTGGCATATAACCGATTTCTGCTACGTATTGTTTTCTATTTTTATGTAATTCTATATCTCCTAGTTTCACTGTCCCAGCTGTAGGAATCGAAATTCCCGCTACTATATCAAGAAGAGTACTTTTACCAGCACCATTTCCACCGCATAATACGATACATTCTCCAACTTTACTTTGTAACGAAATAGGTGATAATGCTAATTTCTTTTTATACTGTTTACATACTCCATTAATTTGTAATATCGTCAACTCTTTCTTCCCCTTTCTATTCGCCATATCGCCAATAATAAGAAGATTGCTGTGTACATTGCACTATATATAAGAAGAACTATAACTACTGCTTCACTTTGAAGAAATATGACAAGTTGATCATATGATTGTCCAAATATTGCACCACCACCTAATTGAATAACAAATATAATTCGCAGTAGTTCAGCAGGATTACAAAATAATAAAATTTTCATAACCGGTACTATCATCGTATATGGAACAAAATTAAGAATACTAATTAAAGCTGTAGGCCACATCATAATTAGAAAAAACCATACTGCAATAGACATCCCTAATGCTTGCCATCTTGTTAAAGAAAATGCTCCAATTGTTACTCCTAAAACTACAAAAAAGAATATAAGAAAAATAGAGAATATATAAATCGCTAGCATCCAATAAATGTTGAATGCACTTCCACTTAACAATCCAATTACCACACTACTTCCAAAGCTAATTGTGAAAATAATTGTCTGGGCTATAAATTGTCCGATAGTTTTCCCTATTACATATGAAGATGTCTTTAAAGGATATGTACATAGAAGTCTCCATTTCCCATTTTCCATCTCGCTCGCAACCGAAAAGGATCCTGTAATTAACATAAATAACGGCACAATATATAAAATAAGGTTTAAAATTGTTCCTGTTGCATTTGTATATCCTACTAAAGACGGTATACTTCTCTCCATTAAAAATAATAAAGAAAGCATGGCAATCCAAAGTAATAAAAATGTATATGCAGACTTCTCTCTTACTGTACTACGCCATTCTGAATATAATATATTCCGCATATTATCAGCCTTTCTATAGAAAAAGACAACCGCCTAAGGTTGTCTTCTATCCAACTATTTATTCATGGTAACATCTCATATTAATGAGAATGTCCTCCATTATTACTTTTCTTCATTTTCCCCATCATATCTTTATTCATTTCCCATTTATGATCTGCTAGCTCTTTATACGAAAGGACTTTTCCAGTATGTTTAGATACGAAGCTTTCCGCATCTTTTTTATCTTTAAAAGAAATAACATTATAAGCCATCGGCGTTTTAATTGTTTTATCATATACATAAGTAGCTTTCTCTACCGAAACCCAATCTTTCGTGTCATAATCTCTTACAAACTTTTCTTTCGTTTTTTCATTTTTATGCTCGGCCATCCATTTATACATACAGCCAATATCATCAAATTTTAGAGCTTTTCCGTTTTCTAAAATAACCTCTGTTGCGAATTGATTATCCATTACTGCCATATTACAAACATCACACTTATCATTTTTTTCGTCAATTGCAACTGCTTTTGTATCCTTATTTCCGCACCCTACTACTGCAAATACGAAACATAAAGAAAGAACTAACAAAATATATTTTACTCGCATCAAGACTTCCTCCCTAAAAAGAACAATATACTCCCCACTAGTAACATACTTAAACTAATAATCCAAACGCGAAATTGAGATGCTACATCTTTTTCTATCTTTAAAAACTGCCCTCTCATACTCGGTTTATTATCTATTAATAGTGATTCATCTGGAATTTTTATTAAATGCTGTAAAATACGCATCCCAGGTGCTTGAAAAAACAACTGATATTCTGGAATATCTTTCGTTAACACAAGAAAAAATGAGTCTGCTTTATAAGGTATGATGCTAATATCTGTATGATTTACGTCTACTTTTAAAGATGCATCCCAATAGTTACGATGAATTATATTATCCGTACTTTTCGTAGCTTGAGATTCATTAACGTTTCCAAAAAAAGTATTTTCAGTTAACTCATTCTCATTTGCACCTTTAAACTGCAATCCAATAAAGTTATTTGCGACTTCATTTCTTATAATTTTATTGTTTTTTGCCTTTTCGACATAAATACCAACCCTATTGTTAGCAATTCTATTTTGTATCACTTCTGTTTCTATTGAATCGTACAGCAATACTCCTTGTGCATGAACATTTTTTCTATTATTTATAAACTGATTTCCCTTTACAATCGTTTTTTTCGTTCCCATAATCATCGCACCAGTCATATTTTCCTCTGATACATTATCACTAACAATCGTCCCATCAGAATACATAAGGTGTATACCGTAACGAGATTGCCAAATGGTGTTTTTCTTCAGTTGATTATGATCACTTTGTTCTAAATAAATACCATCTCGCATTCCTTTTATTTGGACATTTTCAATTTGATTTTGTTTCGACTGCCATAAATCAATTCCATTCCCATTTCCGTTTCCACTGATGCTACTATTCTTTATTTTTGCCTCTTTAGCATCCTCTATCTTAATCCCTATTTTTTTCGTATGAATTTCTAATTCACTCAAATTATGTCCAGTTCCTGAAACAAATATCGCTGCTGTTTCCTCTTCACTATTACACTGCTCTACTATTATTCGTTTAAGAGTAACCCTCTCTCCCTTTACTGTAATAGTAGGTTTATTGCCGCAAGAGCGAATTTTTGTATTGCGCTCTCCTTCTAATGTAATAGGCTTGGATATTTCAATCGTTTCATTATAAATATCATTCTCTAACTTTACCGTTCCATATGAGGGAGCCATATCAATTTGTGATTGGATTGTTGATTCAGCATGACTACTAATTGGGATAAAGAGTAATACAAAAAATAAGAGAAAAGAAAATTGAGTTATTTTCATATATGCTTCCCTTCTCCGAGTTTTATTCACTTACTCATCTAGGAGAATAACAAAGAATTGTGTGAGATTTGTGAAAAAAGAATGTGTTTTTTGTAATATATGGAATAAAAAAAGATGTGTAGTAATTTCTACACACCTCTTATCATTCACATCCAGTAATTATCAAATCATCTTCTATCTTAAGTAGTAATGTATTTGTATTGATTTCCTGACCGATTTCTATATTTACTAATCGAATATGTCCGCTAATCCCAACGGTGATTTCTTCTAACATACCATCGTTTTTTCGAATCATCATTAGTTTTTCCCATTCATAAACGTAAGAAGATTCATTAACGAAAATCTCTTCTACTTTTCCATCATACGAGCTATAAATTTCTTCAATCTTTTCTTTCATTCAAAATCTACTCCCTACTTCACGCTTCTCTATTTTCTCATTTATCCCGCATTAACGGACAGTAAGACCCCACCTCAAAATTCAGCGAAAGCAAAGAGGTTAGGCGGGAGATTAACTGTCCGTAAAAATCTGATTGGTGCGGGCTGATAATCAGTGGGGGAGAGAGCCCTCCACT
Organism: Bacillus clarus; assembly: GCF_000746925.1. Lineage (GTDB taxonomy): Bacteria > Bacillota > Bacilli > Bacillales > Bacillaceae_G > Bacillus_A > Bacillus_A clarus. The sequence continues at coordinate 2,879,121 of NZ_JMQC01000008.1, read as the reverse complement.
GATTAAAGTTTCACTTTATTCTATCACTCTTGTAACAAACTAATTATCTTTTTAAAAATTCGAAATTAAACTCGTGAACAAAATGAACAAAATAGAAAATATGCTTCTAATGACTTTATTTTTCTATTTATTTACCATCCGTATTTCAACCTTTATGATAAATAAAAAAGTTTTTTCTGAATTTTTAATTTTTAATGAAAGCGCAATCATTTTAGAGGGGGAGATTACATGTTAGCATTACTTGGATTCGCAATGGTATTTGTCTTCATGTTTTTAATTATGACTAAGCGTATGTCAGCATTAGTTGCATTAATATTAATTCCAATCACTTTCGCATTAATTGGTGGTTTTTATGCAAATATGGGGCCTATGATGCTAGATGGAATAAAAAAATTGGCACCAACTGGTATTATGCTGATGTTTGCCATTTTATATTTCGGCATTATGATTGATAGTGGTTTATTTGATCCAGTCATTAGTAAAATTCTAAAAATTGTAAAAGGTGATCCTTTAAAAATCATTGTTGGTACAGCCATCCTTACTATCATCGTTTCATTAGATGGAGACGGTACAACAACATATATGATTACAGTTTCCGCAATGTATCCACTATATAAACGTCTTAGAATGAACCCGCTTATATTAGCTGGAGTCGTTATGTTAGGAGCAGGGATTACGAATCTTACACCTTGGGGTGGACCAACAGCTAGGGTTATGAGTGCACTTGGACTCGATGCTTCCGAATTATTTACACCGCTTATTCCAGGAATGATTGCTGGAGCAATTTGGGTTGTATTTGTCGCTTACTTTTTTGGAAAAAAGGAGCGAAAACGCTTAGGAATTATGGATATACAATATTTAAAGAAAGAGCAAATGACAATGGATGAACAAGCTGCAACAGTCGAAGCCGCAGCTTGTAAACGCCCTAAACTATTATGGATTAACTTCTTCTTAACAGCAGCCTTACTCGTTTGTCTTATTGTAGAAGTGATGCCGCTTCCTGTTTTATTTACAGTCGCTTTTGCTATCGCTGTTATGATTAATTATCCGAACTTAGAAGACCAAAAGGAACGTATTGCTTCTCATGCCGGAAATGTATTGGCGGTTGTCTCTCTAGTCTTTGCGGCTGGAGTATTCACTGGGATTTTATCTGGAACAAAAATGGTAGATGCAATGGCTAAAGGTGTAGTTGCTCTTATTCCAGATGCTCTCGGTCCACAACTTCCTATTATTACAGCTATTATTAGTATGCCTTTCACATTTTTCATGTCCAACGATGCTTTTTACTTCGGTGTATTACCTATTTTAACAAAAGCAGCTGCAACTTACGGAATTAGCGCAGCTGAAATGGGACGCGCTTCATTACTCGGACAACCTGTTCACTTACTAAGCCCACTCGTCGCTTCCACTTATTTACTAGTCGGAATGGCTAAAGTTGATTTTGGTGAACATCAACGCTTCACTTTACTTTGGGCTGTTGGAACGACACTTGTTATGTTGATCACTGGGATTTTAATCGGGATCATCCCAATTTAAATTGAAATAAAAAACAAGTAGAGATAATAAAACCCTCTACTTGTCTTTTTATTTCATTCTTATAACAGTTCAATGGTTCTACTTCCCTGATAAAGATACTCTAAAATACCTTCTTTCGGGCCTCCCAACACTCCCGTATATAAGTTCTGCATGCACCTTCTTTTCAGAAATTAAATACTCTAAATATCGCCTTGCTGTTGAGCGGCTCACACCTATCGTTGCACTTAACATCTCTGCCGTAACCCCCTCTTCATTAACTGTTAGCATATGCTTTTTAATTTTCCTTAATGTTAGCGGGTCTATTCCTTTCGGAGCATACTCTATTTGATTAGCTTCCACACCTCTTTTAGACCATAAATTTTCAATTTGTTCTTGAGATAATTGAACATGTTGCTTTAATTGTTTTATCCCCTTCTGATAATTTTCTAAACTTGTTTTAAATCGATCAAAGGTAAGTGGCTTTACAATATAATCTGTTACTCCACCTCGTAATGCATGGCGTACAACATCTGTTTCTGATGCTGCTGTAATCATAATAATATCGGTATCATGCAAATTGTTCCTAATATATGTGACAAGTTCCGTTCCTTGCATATCAGGTAAATATACGTCCAATAAAACGAGCTGCGGCTTCACAAGCTCTAACCATTCCTTCGCTTGTTCCCCTGTCGTCGCAGTCCCAATTACTGTAAACCCACCGATTTTTTCCGTGAAACGACGATGAATTTCCGCAATACGAATGTCATCTTCTACAATTAATACTTCAATCCCCTCAACCATTACAATTCGCCTCTCTCTTTCGGTAATACAATTATAAATAACGCACCACCTAAATCCCCTTTTTCAATCGCAATACTTCCACTTAAATCTTCTACTCGCTCTTTTACTGTTGCTAATCCATATCCACGTTTTTCACCTTCTTTTGTCGAAAAACCTTTATTAAATATGTATGTAATTACTTCGTCATCAATCCCAATTCCTGAATCTTCTATTTCAATTACAATCTCTTCCCCAATATCTGTTACAAACATCCTAACTTTCTTTTCATGCTCTTGATTGTGTTCAATTGCTTCAAACGCATTCGTAATCAAGTTTCCTAAAATAGAAACGACATGATTGCTATCAATATGCGGACTTAACTTGTACAAACTACTTTCTCGGTCTAACATAAAATTAATTTTCAATTCCCGCGCCCTGTTGTAAAATCCAATCAATATTCCACCTAGCCACGGATTTTGAATACGTTTCATAATAAATTGAACAAACTCCTGATATACAGCAGTCTCTTTATGAATAAGCTCTAAAGCCTCTTCATATGACTCTAATTGAATAAGTCCTGAAAGCGTGTACAATAAATTGTTATATTCATGTGTTTGTGCCCGTAGTGCCTCTGTGTACTGCTTTGTTTGAGACAATTCCGCGGTTAGTTGATCCATTTCAGATTTCAAACGTAAACTAGATACAACTCCAGTTACTTTATTATTTACTTTAATAGGTAAACGATTGGCAATAACCGCTTTCCCCTTTATATTAAGTTGACGATCAAATTGCCCTTCGCCAGTTCGAAGCACTTCTAATATTGATGAGTTAGGAATAATGTTCAAAATAGGTTCTCCAATTATATTTTGCTGTTTTGCTAGAGACAGAATGTCATATGCTGCTTGATTTACTAAGCTAATAACTCCATCTTTGTCTATTACCATAATACCTTCACGTACAGATTGAATAACCGTACTATGTTCTTCATATAAAGAAGAAATCTCTTCAGGCTCCAGTCCAAACATCATTCTTTTTATACTTCGTGCCAAATATATAGAACCGATTATCCCAAATAATAAACCAACTATCGCAATCCAAGCTACACGTTTTCCATACACTTCTACAGCTTCATGAATATCATCCATTGAAAAACCAACAGATACAACTCCAATAATTTTGCCGTCTTGATTACGGATAGGTACTTTTCCACGCAATGAAGGTCCTAACGATCCGGTTGCTTTGGAAATATAAGATTTCCCTTCCAACAACACCCCTTTATTATCTCCTCCAATCATTGCTTCTCCAATTCTATCTCGCATAGGATGTGCATAACGAATACCTTCTTTATTACCAACGACAATAAAATCAGCATCTGTTTCTATTCGGATTTTTTCTGCGATTGGCTGAATAATAGAAGCTGGATTTTCTTTTTGAAAAGCTTCTTGAACCTCAGGTATAGTAGCAACTGTTTTCGCAACATGTAGCGCTCTTTTCCCAATTTGCTCCTCAATTGTTTCAGATAATATGTAGTAAAAAAGATAACTAGTTAACAAAAGAACAGCAAGAATGAGTATTCCAATTGTTAACGTAATTCTTGGTTGTAATTTTAATTTTTTTAGTTTCAAAATTATTCCCCTAACATTGACTAAACGAAAAAATATACAGTCTTTCTTTTCCGTTACCAATTTTCAGAATTATCTTCATGTACAATTAATCATACCATGGTTATCAAACTTGCAATACTGTAATACGTCGTATAAGGAAACAAATAAAAAGAACCTCTAATCAGATTACTAGAGGTTCCATTTAACGCTATTCTTTCTGCTCTTTGTTTTTATCGTTCTCTTCCACTACTTGCACTATAGGCTTTTCACTATTCAGCTGCTGCACTGCCCCTTTTCCAGCAAAGCCTTCTAATAGTTCTTTTAGATCAATACCAGAAGAAGCTTTTAATGTTTCTTGCATCGTTGCCATTAAATCAGTCGCATACCCTGCAACTTTTCCAGCGCCGCTATTCTTTCCACCGCCGCCTGTATCGACAACTGTAATTTTATCAATGTTGCTAAGTGGGCTTGCAACTTCTTTTGCATAACTTGGAAGCATTTTAAGAACCATATCCATAATTGCTGCTTGCCCATATAATTCAAATGCTTCTGCAATTTTTTGCTTCGCTTCGGCTTCCGCTAAACCTTTTAATCGAATAACATCCGCTTCTGCTGTACCTTGTGCTTTTTGTACTTCTGCTTTCGCTTGACCTTGCGCTTTTTCAATCTCCGCTTTCGCTAAACCTTCTACACGTACTTCTTCTGCACGCGCCCTTGCTTCTGCTTCAATCTTATATTGATCTGCATCTGCCTTTTTCATTTGTTTCACTTTTTCAGCTTCCGCTGATTGCTCAACAGCATAGCGATCTGCATCTGCCTTTTTCTTTACTTCTGCATCATATTGCTTTTCACGACGCGCAATCTCTTTTTCTTCTAATTCAATTTGCTTTTCACGCTCAATGATTTTAACGCGCATTTGCTCTTCAGTAACACCTTGTTGTGCTTTTGCTTGCTGTAATTCGTAAGAAAGATCCGCATCCGCACGTGCTTGTTCTTGCTCTCTCTTATAAGACTGTACTTTTAATTCTTTATGTTTTTCAGCTTCAGCGATTTGTGCATCGCGTTGATATTCAGCTTCTTTTGCTTCTTTCTCCGCACGTGCTTTTTCAATACGCGCTTCTTTTTCACGCTCTGCATTTGCAATTGTGGCATCACGCTTAACAGTTGCAATTTGCGGCTGACCAAGCGCATCTAAGTAACCATTCTTATCCATTATTTCTTTAATTGTAAAGGAAACGATACGAAGACCCATTTTCTTCAAATCTGTAGAAGCCACTTCATGTACCTTTTGAGCGAATTGCTCTCTATTACTATAAGCATCTTCTACTGTCATAGAAGATAAAATAGCACGTAGGTGCCCTTCCAAAACTTCCTTCGCTTCTACTTTTAACTCTTCTGTTTCTTTTCCTAAATATTGCTCAGCTGCTGTAGATACTTCTTCAATCGTAGAGCCTACTTTAATGATAGAAACACCGTTTACTGTAACTGGAACACCTTGTTTCGTATACGTATCACGTGTACCAACTTCTAACTTATAATTTAATAAGCTAAGAGGTTCTCCTCTTTGCATAATTGGCACAACAAAAGTACCACCACCGCGAATAATTTTAATCTTCTTTCCATCATCAGTAGTAACTACATTCTTTCCACCACCAAGCCAGTTCCCTGTTACAATTAATGCTTCGTCTGGGCCAACTGTACGATATTTCGTAATAAACACCAAAATAAGTAAAAGTAAGATTGCTAGTAAGACGCCACCGATAATTAATGGAACCATATAAATTCCCCCTTATAATTTTGGTTTTTTTAAAGAATAAGCGATGTTTTGTACAAGTAAAATACCATCTTGAACTCCCTCAATCATAACCTCAGTTCCTTGTAAAATATCTTTCTTTCCAATTGACTGAGCTGGTATCGCATTACTTCCAAATTGAGAAGATATTAATACTTCGCCCAAACCTTCTTTCGGGATTGTAATAATTACTTCGCCTCTGCATCCAATGAATTCATCCATACGTTGTACTGTATTTTGCTCAGCCTCTGCAATTGGTTTTAAAATCAATATTTTCATCGCAAAAACACCGATAAAAGATACAGCAAACGAAATACTAAAAATAACGATACTACTAAGAGAAAATAAATATTCTCCTATATAGCTAAAACCGCAGAGCATGGCGAAGAAGCTGAGTAGTAACGTTATGACAGATGTGGATCCACCCCCGAAGCTAAATATTGATTCAAATATATCTCCAAAAAAGATATAAATAACAGTAAGTATAGTAGCAACAATAAATCCATATAAATAAATTATTTCAAGTGGATAACCAAACACTATCATTTCTTATCCCCCTCTCTAAAACAACTCTTTATTATAAGTATACATCACCTCTTCTATAAATTCTTATCTTAATTTTCAGTTATTTAATCTTTAAAGAAAAACCTGTTCAACAGGCCTCTAAAAAAAAACAGGAGAAACCTATAGTGACAGGCTCCTCCTAGAAAATAACTGATATATTGTATATCTATATAATATACTATTTTCCACAAAAAGTAAAGTTAAACATACATTGGAAGGTCGTTTATTTTAGTGATAATGAGTATGCCCCATTGCCATTATCATATTTATATACGTATAAGTAATACTTACCTGGTTTTGCTTTTAATTGCCCTTTTATATAATTCCCATCATTTTGACCGTAAGTAGCATAATTTTGCATATCTGACTCATGACGAAGTACCCATGTCATCCCAATTCCATTTTCATTCATAACGGAAATATCTATATCTTTTGGAGATGCAATGTTAAATGTATACACATCGGTATGATCTCCATCAATAAGATTCCCTTTTATAAATGTATTTAAGGAAATGCGATTGGCTTCTTCCGGTCGATTATTTGGTTCTGATTCTGTTAAACCTTCTGCCCTTACTGTAACAGTTGTTTCAGTTTTGCTTTCTTTTCCTTTATCATCTTTTACAGTTAATGTTACTTTATAAGTTCCTTCTTTTTTATATGTATGAACTGGATTCATTTCTATGCTAGATGTTCCATCACCAAAATCCCATAAATAAGAAATGATTCTTCCGTCTTCATCTTTTGAACCATCACCTTTGAACTGAATTTCCTTATTTATAACTCCATCGTAAGGACCATTTACATTTACAATTGGAGCTTTATTTTCTCTATCATCTTTTGCAACGCCGTGGAAAACAATATCATATTCGAATTCATTGGATGCATTAACACGATAATTCACAAAGTACGCTGTAAAGGTTTTGTAGCCGCTCCATTCTTTTTTCGCTAACTGTTCTAAAGCATCATTTACTTGTTTACTCATCGCTTTCCAATCTGCTGATTCACCTTTTGTTACACTACCTGTATACGTACCTTCTAATGTAAATGTATTAAAAAACTGAGATGCATGTTTTGTTATTTTCGCATCTTGCATATGTAAAACATCACTAATCTCTCTCTTTACATCCTCTAAAGCTTTTGGTGCGTGTTCTACTAAATAATTGTCTGATACTTCTGGAACATTATACTTATCTTGATTATCAATTAACTGCTGCATATAAGCTTGATACTCTTTATTTAATTTTGGATCTTTGCTTAAAAATTCACGATACGCATCATAATTTTTCACATCATTCGCACGGATCAAATCTTGAATTTTATCAAATGTTTCAAATTGATGATTGTATAAATAAGATTGCAATGCGAACGAGTAATTATAGAAATCCCAAGAACCATATTTAGCAAATAATGTTCGCTCTGCTGTATAACGGTTCGCAGGGTCAGATGATAATCCACTAATTATACTTTTTCTTGGTACAACATTATTCGTACGTGTAGAGCCTGCGAAAAATTCCGCATTTCCTTCTTGGAACCAAGTTAACCTTTCGTTTTGATACATATCTCCTCTTCCAAATAAACCTGGAACCTCAAACCTTCCTTGAAGATAATGAGTAAACTCATGACGGAATAATTCTTCTAAACTATAAATACTTTGCTCTGGTGTACGCTCATATGTAAAGAAAGTACCTTTCTCTTCAATATAAATTCCACCATTGTTTGTTTCATATCCATACAGCTGTCTATTTAACTGGTATTCATCTGGAGTGTTATAAATCACTATTGTTAATACATCATCTGCATTACCTTGTTCTAAAGCTTTATCATTTCCGATTACACGATGATATTGTGCCTTTACTTCTTTTGCAGCCCAATATAATCTCTTAATTTTCTCTTCTGATACTTTATCACCCGTTTTAAATACAATAGAGCCATCATCAAATTTATACGTTTTCGGTAAATATTTCTCTTTCCCTTCTTCACGTATTTTCTCTAAATCTACCACATTTCCACTATAATCTTTCCCGTTATAATTTGTTGTAATTTGCTCCACTACAACAAAATATGCTTCACTTAAACGAGGATACGTATGCATCGCTTGCGTAACAACTTCTAGTCCTTTATTTGGATTACTATGAAACTTCCCTAAACGACTAGCAAAATAAATACCATTATTAATGAGCCAACTATTTTCTGGAGTTACTTGATTAAGGAGAGCAATACGACTAATCTCATTTATAAAACTATCTACTTTTCCATACCACATCGTTTCATTTGCTTCTTTACGAGTATCAAATAAGTAAGATTGCATATCATAATCGATACCTTGCATAATATCGTATACAACTTGCCCCTTCATACGATCGTTTACGTAAGTATTAAAATGATCGTTATACTGTTTTAAAATATTTGCTGCGTATTGTACCGTTTCAACATCACTTGAAGCATTACTAATTAGTTTACCGTAAGCCGATACTACTTGATCTTGTTCATTTGTACCAAGCTTAAAGTTAGGATTTTTCGCAATCGCTTTTAGTGCCGGTAAGCATTTATCTTGAAAGCTTCTCTCATTCAAATAACTTAGTTCTTTATTATAATATCCAACGTAAAACGCAGAACGGATTACTTCTACAAATGTTTGAATTCCTTTTGTATCATCTTTCGTAAATGTACTACCTCTTACGGCTAACTCATCAATAATAACTTGCATTCTCTCTTTATTTTGATAAAATGCTTTCGTATCTTGATTAAATTTGAATAAATCTGTAATTTGATCCCAACGAACATTCGCTAACGTATGAATTAATTCCTCATAACTCATCCCGTTCAATTCTGCCATAGAATAATTTTGCTTCAATTGCCTTGCTTCTGCACGTTTCATAACGGGAGCTGGACGCTGTGAAAAGTCTCCTACTTTTAAACGTTTCTCAAATGACAATGTTTCATCTACTTTTGTAGCATGTACGATTTCATCTGCTGAAGTTTCTATCCCTATCGGTTTTGTTCTGAGCACATTATAAGGCGTTTCTTCTTCCGCTGCTACTTGTGTTTGGATGCTCCCAAACGACAATGCTATTGTACTCATACCAAGCATGAATTGATTAAGCCTTGATTTCTTTTTCATATCATTTCCTCCTAGATATATATTCCAATCAAGAAATTAACATATTATCTTGATAAAATGATATAAAATGCAATATTTCATATTATTTTTGTATGCATTCTGAACATATAGTGAACTACCTTTTTTGCATATATACCCAATTTTAAAAAGCAGTTCCTAATATTTCACCGGACTATTACTACTAAAATACAATTTATCAGCTGAAGTAAAAAGAAGGTGGAATTCTATGATATGAAAAGAAAATTGTGTATTTTATATATCCCTCTTGCTTACACCTAAGCTTTACTAAACGCGGGATTAGTTCCAACTCTTATTTATATGTTTTGGTTTGCTGTCTTTGGTTCTTCAATTATTTTATCTTTATATGCCTTAATAACAGCATCATACGTACCATTTTCTAAAGTATGCCTAGCTTTATTCGCCTCAATTGCTACTGCTGCTAACGCTGGTGTAGCAGTAGCAGCAAACGGAAGTGATAATGCAGCTGCTCCTAAAAGTGTATTTATATGTTTTCTTTTTTCAATTTAACATCTCCTCCACTATATATTATTCAATTAAAATATAAAAAACTTTACGTTTAAATACAGAAATAATTTCCATTATCATTGTCAATCTTAATTGTATGTATAACAAAAAAATAACCCCTTCAAAAGGGGTTATGCCATTTTCTCTCCTGATTCTTCTCTAAAAAAGCTCTTCATAGCATGAAATACATCTGCTTTTTGTTTTAAAATATAGTATCGGAAGTTTTCATCTTTAATATTTTTATATGCTGACATGAGTGTACTGTGGCGGTTATACTGATTCACTTCCCCATACCCAAACATATTACACTTCTTCATCAACTCTTCGACAAGCTTTACGCATCTAACATTATCTGATGTTAAATTATCACCATCTGAAAAGTGGAATGGATAAATATTATAGCGGTCTGGTGAATATTTATTATCGATAAGTTCAAGTGCCTTTTTGTATACGGAAGAGCATATCGTCCCACCACTCTCACCTTTTGAGAAAAATTCTTCTTCTGTTACGACTTTTGCTTCTGTATGATGTGCAATAAACTCTATGTCTACTGTTTCATACTTTGTTCGCAAAAATCTTGTCATCCAGAAAAAGAAGCTACGTGCCATATATTTCTCCCACATCCCCATCGATCCACTCGTATCCATCATTGCTAACACAACCGCTTTTGAATCTGGCTTTAACACTTCATTCCAAGTACGGAACTTTAAATCTTCTTGATGAATTGGATGGAAAGATGCTTTCCCACGCATTGCATTTCGTTTATACGCCGATATCATCGTTCGTTTCTTATCAATATTTCCCCATAATCCGGTTTTTCTAATGTCATTAAATTCAATGTGTTCAATCCGATTTTCATCCATTTCTTTTCTCTTTAAATTAGGTAACTCTAATTCTTTAAAGAATGCTTGCTCTAATTCTAAAATAGATACTTCAGCTTCATAATAATCTTCACCAGCTGTATCTCCTGCACCTTGCCCTTTACCTGGGCCTTTCTGCTTTTGGCCACCTGATCCATCTCTCGCAACGACATCGCCAACTTTACTATCACCATTTCCTTGCCCAACGTGTTTATTTTTATCATAATTGTATCTAATCTTATATTCATCTAAAGAACGAATTGGTATTTTCACAACATCCCTGCCATTAGACATAACGATACTTTCTTCTGTTACAAGGTCTGGTAAATTATTTTTAATTGCCTCTTGCACCTTCTCTTGATGGCGTTGTTGGTCGTCATATCCTTTGCGATGGAGGGACCAGTTTTCCTGTGAAATCGTATAGTTTGGTTGATTCTCTTCGCCCATTTCTTTCCCTCCTTACTAAAATTGTCTTCTTTCGTGAACAGTAGTCTATACATTTTGTTTTATAATGTACAAACTAGGGTATTTGAAAAGTAACCGTTCATCGAAACTTATCCCATAAACATACAGACCAGTTTTCACAAAATACTCCGAGCACCTTAAACAAAATTTTGCCACTCACATAATAGAAAGAAACGTTCAGCCGTTGATAAGAAAGAAACACAATGCATTGTTGCACACATTTTCACTTTGCAACATATGGTATTGTGTTGGCTTTTTTGTATGAATGGTTGGTTACTCTATCATATGCATATTGTAAAAATAATTGACAATAAATTCAGGGAATTGTATCTTAATTTATTATATTTGGACAAGCACTGACATTTTATGCAAATACAAAAGGATAATAAAACGCTGTCCCGAAAATAAGAGACAGCGTTTTATTATCAAACTATCGATTTAATAAACTACCCACATAGCGTAACAATTCATTCGCTGACGAAGAATTGTAGCCGTGTTCATCAATAAGGCGTGCGACAACATCATTAATTTTCTTAAGCTGGTTTTCGTCTGGTGTTTTCGTTGATGTTGTAATTTTTACAACATCCTTCAAATCAGCAAATAGCTTTTTCTGAATCGCCTCACGGAGACGTTCATGCGAATTGTAATCGAAACGTTTTCCTTTACGCGCATAGGCAGAAATGCGAATTAAAATTTCTTCCCGGAATGCTTTCTTAGCATTTTCCGAAATTCCAATTTGCTCTTCAATAGAGCGCATAAGTTTTTCATCTGGACTCATTTCTTCACCTGTTAATGGATCACGTAATTTCGATTTATTGCAATATGCTTCAACATTATCTAAGTAATTATCCATAAGTGTCTTAGCTGACTCCTCATACGAATAAACAAATGCTTTTTGTACTTCTTTTTTAGCAATTTCATCGTATTCTTTTCTCGCTAATGAAATGAAATTCATATAGCGATCTCGGTCTTCATTACTAATAGATGGATGCTGATCTAATCCGTCCTTTAAAGAACGCAATACATCGAGTGCATTAATAGACGGCACTTCTTTACGAATAATTGTAGAAGAAATTCGGTTAATGACATAACGAGGGTCAATACCGCTCATTCCTTCATCTTGATATTCACGTTGCAATTCTTCCACGTCAATCGCATTATAACCCTCTACCATTTCACCATCATATAAACGCATCTTTTTAATTAAATCAATATCTGGACGCTTCGGATCTTTTAAACGAGTTAGAATTGTAAACATTGCTGCAACGCGAAGTGTATGTGGTGCAATATGCACATTCGATACATCACTTTCACGAATCATTTTCTCATAAATATGTTCTTCTTCACTGACCCGTAAATTATATGGGACTGGCATTACAATAATTCTTGAGTGCAATGCTTCATTTTTCTTATTCGCTATGAAGGAACGATACTCTGTTTCATTCGTATGCGCTACAATTAATTCATCTGCTGAAATAAGCGCAAATCTTCCTGCTTTAAAATTCCCCTCTTGCGTAAGAGATAATAAGTGCCATAAAAATTTCTCATCACATTTTAACATCTCTTGGAATTCCATCATCCCACGGTTTGCCTTATTCAATTCTCCATCAAATCGATAAGCACGTGGATCTGATTCTGAACCATATTCTGCGATTGTAGAGAAATCAAGACTACCTGTTAAGTCAGCAATATCTTGTGACTTTGGATCTGAAGGACTGAATGTACCAATCCCTGTCCGGCGATCTTCAGAGAAGAAAATGCGCTCTACGATTACATCTTCAATTCGCCCACCGTATTCTTGCTCTAAGCGCATGACATTTAATGGTGACAAGTTCCCTTCAATTCTTACCCCATACTCTTCAAAGAAATCATCTCGTAAATGATGAGGAATCAAATGTAAAGGATCTTCATGCATCGGGCAACCTTTTATCGCAAAAATAGCGCCACGATCTGTACGAGAGTATGTTTCTAATCCTCTTTTCAACATAGTAACTAACGTTGATTTCCCACCACTAACAGGTCCCATTAATAATAAAATCCGCTTTCTAACATCTAATCGCTTTGCAGACGGATGAAAATATTCTTCAACAAGACGCTCTAATGCATCCTCTAATCCAAATAGCTGATTACTAAAGAAGTTATATTTTCTTCTTCCATCAACTTCTTCAATTCCGGCATCTTTTATCATATTGTAAATGCGAGAGTGTGCTGTTTGAGCCACCCATGGTCTTTCTTTCACAAGCTCCAAATACTCCGCAAACGTACCTTCCCATTGTAAACGTTCTTCTGCTGCTCGATGCTGCTCAATCTTTTTTAGAATATCCATTATAGCTCCTCCCCCATCTCCTTGTTCAATCGGATTATTATAAAAGGTATGCGAGGATGTCCTTAAACATTCTTTAAATCCAAACGAAATATATAACACTCATTGTAAAATCTAAAGAAAATTCTGTATAATAAAGGTATTAAAGGTTTCAACACGTTATTCATCCTAATATAAATCTTTTCTCTGCCTCCATAGAACTTACATAAGTTTCAATTAATAAAGTGAAAAATTAAGGAGGATGTATCATGAAATTATTGTTGATTTTAGGTGTTTCACTCACGTTTCTTACGGCAATTTTTACATCTGGCTATAACGATAAACCAGGTACAAATAAAAAGTGAGGTGCTTCAGCACCTCACTTTTCTTTTTGTATTCTATAAAATCATTTAAAATATATACTCTCTACATCACATATCGATAATGGGCGATTAAAATAGTACCCTTGTGCTAAAAATACATTTTTCTCTTTTAAATATTGGACTTGTTCTGCCGTTTCGATACCTTCGGCAATTACATTCAATCCTAAAGTATGAGCTAGATGAATAATAGCTGCTGTAATATTTGCATCACGTTCATCCCTATGTAAATCCTCCATAAAAGAACGATCAATTTTTAATGTATCAATTGGATACGTTTTTAAATAGCTTAAAGATGAGTATCCTGTCCCAAAGTCATCTAAATGAATTTTCAAATTTTTCTCTTTTAGTTGAAGCAATACTCTTTTGGAGAAATCTTTATGCATAAGAGCACCTTCTGTAACTTCTATTACCAATAAATGAGATGGTACATTATACTTCTTTAAAGCTCTTGTAATCATTTCTATTAATGTGACAGAGCGAAAATGTTTAGCTGAAATATTAACTCCGATAGGTACAACCTCATATCCTTTATCCAACCATTCACGTATTTGTTTACAAACTTGATTCATCACCCACTCATCAAGCTTTACGATAAAGCCTGTTCTTTCTGCAAGCGGTATAAATTTATCTGGAATAACATAACCTAAATCCTTATTTTCCCATCGTATTAAAGCCTCCATACTAGCCATCTTTTCTGTCTTAATATTAATTTGTGGCTGATAACATAAGAAAAATTCTTTTTTTTCTAATGCACGATGCAACTGATTTTCTATTATAAATTGCTGTTCTCGTTCATTATTTAACCCATTACAATAAAATTGATAATTTCCTTTTCCTTTTTCTTTCGCCTTTTCTAATGCACCATCAACACAGCGAAATAACGTTTTTTCATCTATTCCATCTTCTGGAGCCATTACAATCCCAACTGATGCGCTTAAATAGACATCCTCTTTTTCAATGACGAAATGCCTACTAATTTTTTTTAATACCATTTGTACAATTTCTTCTACTTGTTCTTTTGTTATATTTTCTATTAAGATAACAAATTGATCATCATGTTCCCTAAACAGATGCATATTTTCCACATGTAAATCTCTTAAACAATTTGTAATCCTTTTTAATACTTGATCACCTTCTTTATGACCAAATGTATCATTTATAAGACGAAACTCATCTAAATCTATAAAAACAAATGCAAATTTCTTATTTTCATTTAAAAGTTCGTTTAATTTATTTGTACATGAAATTCGATTCATTAATCCTGTCAGTTGATCATAATACGCTAAATACTCCGTTTTCATTTCGTTTAATACTTCTTTTGTAACGTCTCTCGTAATAATATATACTCCGATAATTTCATCATTCACGATAATCGGAATAGCTTTCATAGAAACATAGAGCTCATATCCATCTTTATGAACGTACTTCTTTGCAACGATTTGTCTCGTTTTCCCCTGCAACGTCTCGTTAAATATGCTTCGAAAAGATTTCTCATACTTCTTATTGATATATTGAAAAACAGATTGAGTTGTTAATTCTTGGTGCCGATATCCAAAAATTTCGTGCGTCGCTGGATTTGCATACATAATTTCCCCAAAAGAATCCAGAGATATAATCGAATCATCATTGTATTCTAATAATGATTTAAATAACATTTGCTTGTGCTCTATTTCATTTCTTTCCTCTACTTGTGCTGTAATATCTCTTGTGATACAAATAATAAACTGGCATATATGATCTGTATCGTATATCGGATTTAATGAAGATTCATAATATAAGATTTCATCTGTCGGCAAAGTTATTACATCTCGAAATATGTGCGATTTTCCGTTTTTCATAACCGTTACATATTGTTCTTGCAATATCCTCGCTATATCTAAAGGCAATACTTCGTTAAAACTTTTACCGTAACAACTTTCATCTAATCTGGCATAATTCATTCCTCTCTCATTTATATATACATACTCAAATGTTTGATTTGGATTCACTTTCATAATGTATACTAAATCTTGAATAGCATGTAATAGCCCCTGTTGTATCAAATTCATATCTATCATACTTAAAAAGGTCTTTTGATTGTTACATTGTTCTCTCATATTGATCTCAACCCGTCTTATCTCTTTTATTTTTCTTCATATATCTCATTCTATATGAATATGCAGACTTTTTAAAATGTATGAGTACATATTTATTTTTATATAAAGAAAAAAGCCGTCAAATGACGACTTTTAATAAACGATTTCTAAATCTAGACCTGGATAATTTTGCTGACGGAAAGCTTCATAAATTAAAATTGCCGCTGTATTGGATAAGTTTAATGAACGGACTTTATCCGTCATTGGAATGCGTAAACAATGGTCGAAGTTTTCTTCGATTACATTAGCTGGCAATCCATTTGTTTCTCTTCCAAATACGAAATAATAATCTTTCTCACGTTTGCTATAATCAAACGCTGTATGAGCTTTCTCACCATACTTCGTTAAATAGAAGAATTCGCCATCTTTATTTTTCTCATAAAACTCTTCAATTGAATCATAATACGTAATTTTTACGTGCTGCCAATAATCTAATCCTGCACGTTTTAACATTTTATCGTCCGTTGAAAATCCAAGCGGTCTAATTAAATGTAACTCTGTTCCAGTTGCTGCACAAGTACGTGCAATATTCCCTGTATTTGCTGGAATTTCTGGTTGATATAAAACAACATGTACTCCCACGCGATATTCACCTCAATTTTTTGTCTACTACGTATTATACCACTTGAACGAAAAATCTCTACCCATTAATAATATGAAAGAACTTATATTTCATTTGTGGTGTATATTTACTAGAATCTTCATAATTCCAATAACGACGACGACTATTAGCCGAGTGTGCATTTACAAGTGGCATACCATCCGCGTCTTTTGCTACAACAATCGTTGTATGATTCCACCTGCCATCATCCTCGAAATCGTAAGCAATTACATCTCCAAGAATTAGGTCTTCTGGCTTTTCTACCGCTTCTGCTCGAAGTCCAACTGTAGCCCCCGACAAATACCAATAAAAAGAATGTGCCACTGCCCAACTCCAACTCCATTGGTTTTCCCTTTGCCACCATCCTTTACGAATATTAGGATATCCATTCATCGGTACTTCTCCTGTGTGAAGACATTGCGAAATAAAATTTGTACAATTATCAGGGAAGTTACGATACGCGGGATTTCGATCATCCCACCAGCGTTCTGCATATTTAACCGCTTCTAAACGGTTATATTGATACGCACCATACTTCTCTTTCGTCCCTTCCCGTTCCATCGTTTCACCAATTGCCACTTCTTCTCGCACTTCAATAGCATAATCATCTATTATACGGTTATCTTTTAAACAAACGCGTCGTTTTAATTGTTCCTCTTCAATATAAAATAATTCTCTGTGCTTAATTAAATATTTAAAATGTAATTGATAATCAACTTCTTGATAATCACTACTATTCAATTGCCTAATGAAAGAAATATCTGCAGTTGCCTTAACTATGTCCGCACTACGTTTTTGAAACAAATGTTTCTTCCTCTGTACCATTTGTAATAAATCTTCAGATATACCATCTACGTCTGTTCGTTTTTCTGTTATAACCGCTAAAATTTGTTGTACTTGTTTCTCAATATTCACTTTTACAGCCATTCAGTCTCCCTCCCATATTACAATATGAAAAAGGGAAATATTATCTACTCTTTTTTCTGTGCTAACAATTCAAGTCCACGATTCATTTCATGAAGAACCTCTTCATCTTTCTCACGTTCCATCGCTTTTTCAATAGCTTCGCCTACGCCCTCTCCACCAATTTTCCCAAGTGCCCATGCTGCTGTCCCGCGGATTACTGGTCTTGGGTCACCTTTCATAACACCGATTAAATCAGGAATTGCCGCTGTTTCTTTAAAATGTGCAAGTGCTAAAATAGCATTTCGTTGTAACGGTTTTTTTCCTCTCCACGAACCAGACATGAGCCCATACTTCTCTTTAAAATCACGATTACTAATTGTTAAAAGTGGTGTTAATAACGGTTTAACTAGCTCAGGATCCGGCTCCATTTCAGGATGATTATGAAAATCCATTCCTTTATTTTTCGGACAAACCGTCTGACATGTATCACATCCATATATACGGTTTCCAATTTTATCTCGATATTCTTCAGGCAGAAATCCTTTTGTTTGTGTTAAAAATGCGATACATTTCTTTGAATCTAACTGCCCCCCCTGTATTAAAGCACCCGTCGGGCAAATATCAATACATTTTGTACAACTTCCGCATTGATCTTCTATCGGCTGATCAGGAGGAAATGGTACATTCGTAATCATTTCACCTAAGTATACATAAGAGCCAAATTCAGGCGTAATAATAGAACAATTTTTACCACTCCAACCGATACCGGCACGCTCTGAAACAGCACGGTCACTCAGTTCACCTGTATCTACCATTGATTTCACTTCTATATCTGGAAGCTTTTCAATTAAATATGCCTCCAATTTCTGCAAACGATCTCGCAAAACAAGGTGATAATCTTGTCCCCAAGAAGCACGACAAAAGATTCCTCGTCGTTCTCCTCGTTTACTTAATGGTGCATTTTTTAATTTTGATGGATATGCTAGTGCAATCGCAATGATTGATTTCGCTCCAGGTAATAACAACTGTGGATTTGTTCTTTTCTCAATATCTGGTTCTTCAAATCCAGACTGATAATTTAATTGTTGTTGCTGAATTAAACGCTGCTTTAGTTCTTCAAACGGTGATGCACTTGCAAAACCTATTTTATCTATGCCAATCGTTTTACTATACGCTATTACATCTTGTTTTAACTGTTCAAAATCCATGCTTAACCGCCTCCTCCGATGAATACATACCCTTATTTAACGAATATGTTGGTTAGCAATTCACTTCGGAATCATTTTCTTTATTTCTATTTTCACATAAAATTAACGTTTCCAAACATTAAAAAACGCAATGCCTCGTTTATCTTAGAAACGAAACACTGCGTTGATCACAATTTATTAGAAAAATATTAAATAATATCTGGAGCGGGTGAAGAGAATCGAACTCTCGACCAGAGCTTGGAAGGCTCTTGTTTTACCACTAAACTACACCCGCAAATATGAAAAACATATAAGATATTGAAATAACTTATGTAAAGTAGTATAGCATGTAAAAAAAGTCGAAGCAAGAATTTTATCGAAAAAAGTCGAAAAAGTGATGAAATACTCATCACTTTTTCAATTCTTTATCAATTGCCTTCTTCATACTATCGAAATCAGGGTTTGCAAGATTTCCATTTATATATACTGAAGGTGCACCTTGAACTTTTAATTTTTGAGCGCGGTCTGAATCTTTACGTACTTTCTCTTGCATCTCTTTACTATGTAAATCTTTTTTGAATTGTTCTACATTAATTTTCGGTAACTTCTCTTTCACGATGTTAAGAAGTAACTCTTCTGTAATCCATTCTTCACTATCTTTCTTTTGTCTTTGATAAATTTCATCATAGAAAACCCAGAAAGAATCTTTATCTTGTTTATAGATCGCTTCACCAGCAGCAGCACCTAAATCAGAATCTTTTCCGATAAACGGGAAGTTAATGAAATATAACTGTACTTTCCCCTTATCGATATATTCTTCTTTTAATCGTGGTAATACTGTTGCATCCCAAGTTCGACAAGCTGGACATTTAAAGTCTCCAAATTCCACAACTTTAACAGGAGCATCCTCTTTACCTAAAGATTGTTGTGTAGAATAAGCAAACATCTCATTCCCTTTATCTTTTTTGTCATTTATGATGCTGTAAACAATTGTCCCGATTACAATTAATACTGCGATAGAAAAAACAATACCAAGAGCCATGATTTTGTTTGATGATTTCATATACATTCCTCTTTAAATTCATATTCTGTATACATTGTTGTACACATTACACATAATATCAATACTTATATAGGTCACGCAATGAACACGCTCACATAAATTCCAAAAACGCAATAAATGTGACAATATTGTGTCTCTGATTGTCATATTTTATTCACAAAAAAAGAAGCCCTTGCATAGGACTCCTTTTAACTTACCGCTTTTTCACGTGCTGCTTTTTGCATAGAGTGCTCTGTTTTAATAACATGGCGTATAACTAATTTCTCACTTACAGCTTGCACATATTCGTCATGATTAATATAGCCCTCTTTCTCCATTAACTTTAAAACGACATTCCGTCTCTCCACTGCTTTATCATAATTTTGTGCAGGTGAATAATAAGCAGGTGCTTTTACTACAGCAGCCATCATAGCACTCTCACTCAATGTTAGTTGATTCACCTTTTTACCAAAGTATAAATTTGCTGCTTTTTCGATCCCCCACGCACCTTCGCCATAATAAATATTGCTCACATACAGTTTTAAAATTTCATCTTTAGTAAATGTGCGTTCAATTTTTTTCGTATAAAAAATTTCTTTCCACTTACGAGAAAATGTACGTTCATTAGATAGAAAAGCATTTTTTGAAAGCTGTTGTGAAATTGTACTTCCGCCTTGTACAACACCACCAGCCTTTATATTTTCAATAGAAGCTCGAATAATCGCTATATAGTCTAAACCGTTATGATGATAAAACCTTTTATCTTCTGTCGCAATAAATGCGTGTGTTAATGATTCTGGCACCTCTAATTTAGCAGGTACTTGTAGTTTACTAATATCACTTCGTTCAATCATTACATTTCCAATAAACAATAAAGTACAACTTAATAATAATAATAAAATAATGGCTTTATAAAGAAATTTTGTAATTGGATTCAATGCAACTTTTTGATGATAGTTTACTCTAGATAATACTTTTTCCTTCATCTTAAACACCTCTTTTCCACACAGCATATATAACTCTTAAGTTAAGAATACCTTTTTATAAAACAATATCCCATCGATTTCTCTTACACATACCTTACAATGTTGTAAGCTATTTCACTCTATAACTAGATAAAAAATATATTGTATCACAACATACTTTAGTCTCCTATTTATATGCACTGTCAAATACAGCCATTTATCTTTTATTATATCATCTACGATTTTACATTTTTTTGGACATCTAGAAAACTTATTTTATACAATGGTATCACCATTATACAGAACAAACGTTCTTTAAATCAACACTATCTTTTAAATTCCATTTCAAAAGAACTAAACTCCTTTAATAGTTTGTCCTTCATCCACACATATTAGACCACTATGCTTACACATAAAAAAGGTTAGTGGTTTGAGATACTTTCAAACCACTAACCTTTTTTATAATCTCCCTATTAGTTCATAAGGCTTTACTTTCCATGTTTCATATGGAACGAACTGATTTGCTTTCATCGCATCAAGCGTTCTTGATTTCATATGTGGGCGTGTTATATACTCATCGATATTCTCCTCACTTAATGCTACGAATTTTGCATCCTGTATTTCCTCAGGTTGAATTTTTATTTTCCCACTCACATATGCGACCTTAAAAACAACTGACAAAATATGCATTGAAGCATTATAATAAACGCCTGTAATACCGATAGGCCTTACGGTTAAACCGGTTTCCTCTAGCACTTCTCTGCATACCGCTTGGTCTAAAGCTTCTCCCTCTTCTACTTGTCCTCCTGGCATTTCCCACGTATCTGCTCTCCAATGAACTTTCGTTAAGAGAACCTCATTATTTTCATTTGTTAAATAACCAGAAACAGCAACAATGTGTTTCGGTGTTTTATGTTCCATATCATTTCCTCCAAGGAATATTCCTATCATTTAAAATGCAATATATAAGAATATTCCCTAAAGATTCTAAAACACCTTTAGGTTTTATAAAAAAAAGACCCTCTTCGTTAAACGAAAAGGTCTTCTTCCTTCGTTATTCACCTAAATCTACGTTGTGGTAAACTTGCTGTACATCTTCTAAATCTTCTAATGCATCAATCATTTTTTCGAATTGTGTTTGTACATCTTCAGGAAGTGTTACATCACTTTGTGCAAGCATTGTTAATTCTGCAACTGTAAATTCTTCAATCCCTGCATCTTTAAGTGCAGATTGTACTGAATGGAATTGATCAGGCTCAGCATACACGATAACAGAATCTTCTTCCTCTAAAATATCACGTGCATCTACATCTGCTTCCATTAAGATTTCCAGAACTTCATCTGATGTTTTTCCTTCCAGACCGATAACAGCTGTCGCATCAAACATGTAAGCTACAGAGCCGTTTACGCCCATGTTACCACTGTTTTTACTAAATGCAGCTCGTACATCTGCTGCAGTACGGTTTACGTTATTTGTAAGTGTATCTACAATTACCATAGATCCATTTGGTCCAAATCCTTCATAACGAAGCTCGTCATAATTTTCTTCTGAACCACCTTTTGCTTTTTCAATCGCACGATCAATAATCGTTCTCGGCACATTATATGTTTTAGCACGCTCTAACACGACTCTCAGCGCTTGATTTGATTCTGGATCTGGCTCGCCTTGTTTTGCTGCCACATAAATTTCACGTCCAAATTTCGCGTATATACGGCTTGTATTTGCATCTTTTGATGCTTTTTTGTCTTTAATATTGTTCCATTTACGGCCCATACTGTTCCACTCTCTTTCCCGTTTTAAATCTACATAAAAAATATTAATATGAAATACAATGTTTATTCAACACTTTTTAAAAATAAATGTAAAAAGTTCATTATTGATTCATATTACCGACATAATATAATCAATCTCATTTTGTTCATTCAACAAATTATATTATACATGAATTTCCTAATTCATTACGAGTTTAACACTCAAATAACACCTTTTAACAAAATAAAAAACTTCCTACATGGAAGTTTTTTATTTTTCTTTATTTCCGTTCGGGAAGATCTCCAAGATTATTTCATGCTCTAGTAACTTCATCACCAAACTTAGTTAATACGAAGTACTCTTCTTCCACTGCATCTATTACACCTGTTGCTTTACTATCTTTATCCTCTTGAAATTCCCGTAAATAGTTATGGTCATCTATAATTTTACTAAAATCCCGATCAATCCATCGTCCGGCAATTACCAAGAGCTCTGCTTTCTTTTCAAAGTCATTATAATTAATAATATCTCTAATTTTTTCTGCATTCTTTTTTGCCATCGGAATCGCACCAAACTTTTGAGCTGCCTTTACTTTTTGATGAGTCATGCTATGCATTGCTGAAATAACTTCTCGCTCCGAAGAATCGTTAGTGATGTAAAGTCTTTCACTAACTATTTTTGTTTCTGCACCATTTGTGTCATCTTTTTTCGGTACCTCTGCATAAGTATGTTTCCCATCTACAGAGTCATCTGTAGCCTTTAATATTCCATAAGTTAACACGACTGTGAGTGTCACTAGACTTATAATAGTGCCTAGCCAGTACATGATTTTCTTCATATTCACTTCCCCTATCTTACATACATTTCAATACTTAAAAATAGTATAGAAAAACAGGATTCATATGAAATATTAGGTATTTCAAGAAAAAGAAAAAAGACTCTAACAATAATTGTTAGAGTCTTTTTATCACATTACATGATACCGATGGTCGGGGTCGAACCGACACTCCCGAAGGAACACGATTTTGAGTCGTGCGCGTCTGCCAATTCCGCCACATCGGCACAATAGAAAGGCGGCAACCGGATTCGAACCGGTGGTAAAGGTTTTGCAGACCTCTGCCTTACCACTTGGCTATGCCGCCATATTAAA
The DNA here is from genome assembly GCF_000746925.1 of Bacillus clarus. Taxonomy (GTDB): domain Bacteria; phylum Bacillota; class Bacilli; order Bacillales; family Bacillaceae_G; genus Bacillus_A; species Bacillus_A clarus. The sequence goes on along the minus strand of NZ_JMQC01000008.1, from coordinate 2,855,471 downwards.
TTTAAATGGAGCGGAAGACGGGATTCGAACCCGCGACCCCAACCTTGGCAAGGTTGTATTCTACCACTGAACTACTTCCGCAAAAATGGCTGGGCTAGCTGGATTCGAACCAGCGCATGACGGAGTCAAAGTCCGTTGCCTTACCGCTTGGCTATAGCCCATCGAAGTTTTACTTAATTATATGTAAGTATCCATTAATTTATTTGTAATTTTAAAAAATAAAAATGGGGCGACTGATGGGAATCGAACCCACGAATGCCGGAGCCACAATCCGGTGCGTTAACCACTTCGCCACAACCGCCATGTTGTGTTTTGGCAGGGGCAGTAGGAATCGAACCCACACTGGAGGTTTTGGAGACCTCAGTTCTACCTTTAAACTATGCCCCTATGTAAATGGTGGAGGGGGGCAGATTCGAACTGCCGAACCCGAAGGAGCGGATTTACAGTCCGCCGCGTTTAGCCACTTCGCTACCCCTCCGAAACTTACATGGTGCCGGCTAGAGGACTTGAACCCCCAACCTACTGATTACAAGTCAGTTGCTCTACCAATTGAGCTAAGCCGGCGTATTTAGTTGAAAATGGTGGCTCGGGACGGAATCGAACCGCCGACACGAGGATTTTCAGTCCTCTGCTCTACCGACTGAGCTACCGAGCCTTATTAAAAATGGCGGTCCCGACCGGGGTCGAACCGGCGATCTCCTGCGTGACAGGCAGGCATGTTAACCACTACACCACGGGACCATTTGGTTGCGGGGACAGGATTTGAACCTGCGACCTTCGGGTTATGAGCCCGACGAGCTACCAGACTGCTCCACCCCGCGACGATATTATTCATATTTTATATGGTGGAGGATGACGGGATCGAACCGCCGACCCCCTGCTTGTAAGGCAGGTGCTCTCCCAGCTGAGCTAATCCTCCAAAAGTGGTGACCCGTACGGGATTCGAACCCGTGTTACCGCCGTGAAAGGGCGGTGTCTTAACCACTTGACCAACGGGCCAAAATTACTAATTTCCTAATGGCGGAGAGCAAGGGATTCGAACCCTTGATACGCTTATGACGTATACACGATTTCCAATCGTGCTCCTTCGACCAACTCGGACAGCTCTCCACATGGCTCCGCAGGTAGGAATCGAACCTACGACCGATCGGTTAACAGCCGATAGCTCTACCGCTGAGCTACTGCGGAATAATATTGCCTGGCAACGTCCTACTCTCACAGGGACAAGGTCCCAACTACCATCGGCGCTAGAGAGCTTAACTTCCGTGTTCGGTATGGGAACGGGTGTGACCTCTCTGCCATCATTACCAGACATTATTTATTTGAGACAATCATTATTATATCTTATTCACTTGAAAAGTCAACAAGTTTTTATATTCTCTCAAAACTAGATAACACTTGCTTCATATTATATGGTTAAGTCCTCGATCTATTAGTATTCGTCAGCTCCACATGTCACCATGCTTCCACCTCGAACCTATCAACCTGATCATCTTTCAGGGATCTTACTAGCTTACGCTATGGGAAATCTCATCTTGAGGGGGGCTTCATGCTTAGATGCTTTCAGCACTTATCCCTTCCGCACATAGCTACCCAGCTATGCCCTTGGCAGAACAACTGGTACACCAGCGGTGCGTCCATCCCGGTCCTCTCGTACTAAGGACAGCTCCTCTCAAATTTCCTACGCCCACGACGGATAGGGACCGAACTGTCTCACGACGTTCTGAACCCAGCTCGCGTACCGCTTTAATGGGCGAACAGCCCAACCCTTGGGACCGACTACAGCCCCAGGATGCGATGAGCCGACATCGAGGTGCCAAACCTCCCCGTCGATGTGGACTCTTGGGGGAGATAAGCCTGTTATCCCCGGGGTAGCTTTTATCCGTTGAGCGATGGCCCTTCCATGCGGAACCACCGGATCACTAAGCCCGACTTTCGTCCCTGCTCGACTTGTAGGTCTCGCAGTCAAGCTCCCTTATGCCTTTGCACTCTACGAATGATTTCCAACCATTCTGAGGGAACCTTTGGGCGCCTCCGTTACACTTTAGGAGGCGACCGCCCCAGTCAAACTGCCCACCTGACACTGTCTCCCGGGTCGATAAGACCCGTAGGTTAGAATTTCAATACAGTCAGGGCGGTATCCCACCAGCGCCTCCACCGAAGCTAGCGCTCCGGTTTCAAAGGCTCCCGCCTATCCTGTACAAATTGTACCAAAATTCAATATCAGGCTACAGTAAAGCTCCACGGGGTCTTTCCGTCCTGTCGCGGGTAACCTGCATCTTCACAGGTACTATAATTTCACCGAGTCTCTGGTTGAGACAGTGCCCAAATCGTTACACCTTTCGTGCGGGTCGGAACTTACCCGACAAGGAATTTCGCTACCTTAGGACCGTTATAGTTACGGCCGCCGTTTACTGGGGCTTCAGTTCAGAGCTTCGCTTACGCTAACCCCTCTCCTTAACCTTCCAGCACCGGGCAGGTGTCAGCCCCTATACTTCGCCTTACGGCTTCGCAGAGACCTGTGTTTTTGCTAAACAGTCGCTTGGGCCTATTCACTGCGGCTTTCCGTTAAGAAAGCACCCCTTCTCCCGAAGTTACGGGGTCATTTTGCCGAGTTCCTTAACCAGAGTTCTCTCGCACACCTTAGGATTCTCTCCTCGCCTACCTGTGTCGGTTTGCGGTACAGGCACCTTTTATCTCGCTAGAAGCTTTTCTTGGCAGCGGGGAATCAAAGACTTCGCTCCATAAGGAGCTTCCCCATCACAGCTCAGCCTTCACGATAAGCGGATTTGCCTACTTATCAGCCTAACTGCTTGGACGTGCACAACCAATCGCACGCTTCTTCTATCCTTCTGCGTCCCTCCATTGCTCAAACGATAAAGAGGTGGTACAGGAATATCAACCTGTTGTCCATCGCCTACGCCTGTCGGCCTCGGCTTAGGTCCTGACTAACCCTGAGCGGACGAGCCTT